>NZ_JBYNAH010000369.1:0-2667 GCF_059781815.1 Salipiger sp.
ACAGCGGGAACACACGCTCCACGCCTTCACCGAAGGAAATCTTGCGAACGGTGAACGAACCCGCGATGCCCGCGCCGTTCTTGCGGCTGATGCAGACGCCTTCGTAGTTCTGCACACGGGTACGGGTGCCTTCGGTCACCTTGTAGCCGACGCGAATGGTGTCGCCGGGCTTGAAGTCGGGGATGTCTTTCCCCAGGGCGGCAATCTGTTCCGCCTCGAGCTGTGCGATCAGATCCATCTGACCTTCTCCTATGTTCATCACGGTTTGCCCGCGGGTGATGTCCTTGGCAGAGCTGTGCAGGCACAGATGCGTCGGCTGTTCTTTGTTTTGTGGTGGCGGTCTGCTGGCAGGTCTGCGATCAGTCCGTCCACCAATATCCAACGGCCCCGAGTCGCCCCGAAGCCGTGAATGCGCCCTGTTAAGCCGGGGCGGCCCGTAAATCAAGGGATTTCGGTGCGGTCTCGGCCCGGCTCAGCGTTTCGCCTTGGGGCTCTCGGCCAGCGCCCGCTCATGCGCCTCCCAGAGATCCGGGCGGCGGGCGCGGGTGATCTCTTCCGATTGCTGGCGCCGCCATTTCTCGATCTCGCCGTGATGGCCCGAAAGCAGCACCGGCGGGATCTCGTGGCCCTGCCATTCGGCGGGGCGGGTGTATTGCGGATGCTCGAGCAGCCCGTGCGAGAAGCTCTCTTCCTCGATCGAGTCGGCGTTGCCGAGCACGCCCGGCAGCAGCCGCACGGTGGCGTCGAGCATGGCCTGAGCGGCGATCTCGCCGCCGGTCAGCACGTAATCCCCGAGCGAGACCTCCATGACGCCGTAGTGATCCAGCACCCGCTGGTCGAGCCCTTCGAACCGCCCGCAGATCAGCGTGACGCCCGGGGTCTGCGCCAGGCGGCGCGCCATCGGCTGGTCGAAGCGGCGGCCACGCGGCGACAGGTAGATGATCGGCGCGGCGTTCGAGATCTTGCGGCGCGCGGTTTCGAGCGCGCGGCCCATCACGTCGGGGCGCAGCACCATGCCGGCGCCGCCGCCGGCGGGGGTGTCGTCGACATTGCGATGCTTGCCCTCGCCGAAATCGCGCAGGTTCACCGGGTCGATCTGCCAGATCCCGTCCTGCAGCGCCTTGCCGGTGAGCGACAGGCCGAGCACGCCGGGGAAGGCCTCGGGGAAGAGGGTGATGATCTGCGCCGTCCAGGCACGGGCCAGCGCCGGGCGCTCGGTCATCAGCTCGCGCGGCTTGAGGCTCGGGCGGATGGTCTTGCGGCCGTGGGATTTGGGTGTCTCGCTCATGTGCTTCCTGTAGCGACATGGGCGGGACGGCTCAAGCCGGCTGCGTGCCCTCGATGTCGATGTAATCCGCGATCCGGGGCGGCGCGGTCATGCGACCGGCGGCCAGATCCCAGTTCGTGCGAGGGCGGGCGGTTGCGCCGTGGTACTCGGCAAAGGCGCCACGCGGATCGGGCCAACGGTCCTCCCCGGTCCGTTCCGCCAGGCGATCGAGCGCGGCGGCGAAAGAAGGCGCGGCGCGGGCCGCGGCATCTGCCGGTTCGAGGCCCAGCTCGGTTCCGCCGTGGCGGCCCTCGTTCCAGCCGCGGATCACCTCACGAAGCACGGCGAGCCAGTCGGTGTCTCCGTCGCGCGCCGCGATGTCGATCCGCTCCGCCTTGGCGATGCGGGTGAAATACAGCGCCACGCTGGCGCGCTCGCAGGCGGGCTGCCCGGCGCACCAGAGCGCGGCGCGGGCCTGCGCCGGATCGGCAGGGTCATGCTCGGCGATGACCTTGTGCCAGAGGTCGGGGTCGGGGCTCGATTGCGCGCGCAGGGAATCCAGCAGCGTCGTGTCTGCGGCAGCGTGTCGATCCGACCAGCTCGCTTTCGCGGCGTGATAGGCCGCCGCCTGGCGTTTGAACCTGAGGTGGCGTGCGTCTACCTCGGCAATCCGGTCGCGGATTGCCAGCACCACATCGGGTTTGCGGAAGGTCTGCGCCAGCTCTCCCGCGCGGCTCGGAGAGGCGTTCACGAGCTCTCGCAATTGCCACAGGGCCTGAAGCTGGTCAGCGTCGAGCTCATCGACCGACCGGACACCCCAGGTCTGAAGAATGCGCGCGAAGGCGCGACGCAGCGCCTGGGCGGCGGATTCGGGCTCGCTCCAGACCGGCGCGCTCTTCTGTGGGCCCGGCGCGCGCAGGATGGCCCCGATCTCGCGCCGGATCGCGCTCGGGTTCGGCAAGCCGGACGGGGGCCGTCGCAGCGCGGCAGGGGTCAGAAGCGCGGGCAGGGGATCGTCCAGCGGATCGGCCGTACGGCGCGAGAGCACCGCTGCGAGCACCGCCAGCGCCGTCGCCGCGCCGAGGCTGTTAAAGAGACCAAGCTGGGTGACCATCGGCTGGCCGATCTGCCTGGGAAGGATAAGCAAGGCCAGCGCCGGAGCCGCCGCGACGCCGGACCAAAGAACTCGTTGAATAACCGGGACCACAGGGCGCCCCCTTTTCACCAAAAACCAGTCTCAATTTGAATCGAATTGTGGCGATTTCTGGACGCGGGCGGGATCGAATGTGGCTCTGTTTCGCCGTGGTTAACGGTCACTCGGACTCGGCTTGTCTGTTCGCGATCCGGCGCAATGTCTTCTTTGCGTCGCGCAGGCTTTCGTCGCTCAGCCCGCTGCGATT
>NZ_JBYNAH010000105.1:0-16518 GCF_059781815.1 Salipiger sp.
GCGCGGAATCAAGGCCGCAGGCCGCCGCGCCATCGCCGGCCCGCCCGGACGGGCTGGCGATTTGGTGACGTCAGTGCCGCGTGTTGAGGTCTTTCGGATTTGGCAGGGATAAATCGAGAGGCTCTTCTGTCGGATCGCCATCCCGCGTGCCGTCGATGGCGCGGCGGCGCCTCTGGCGTCGGGCACTTGAAAAGGTCTCGCTGATCAGTCAGGTCAGCAGGGAGGCAAATACCGCCGCCCCCTAAGCCCTCAATACCCGCGCCATATCCAGCCGCCGCCGAAGATCCGGCTGCTCTCGGGATCGTAGAACACGCAGGCCTGACCCGGCGAGATGCCTTCCTCGGCGACCACCAGCTCGACCTCGGCCTCGGTCTCCGAGATCGGCCGCACGATGGCCTCGCGCGGCGGCCGCGTCGAGCGCACCTTGACCGAGAGATGCCATTCCTCGCGCGAGGTGAAGGGCTCATCCCCGAGCCAATTGATCTCGCGCACCGGCACCTTGCGGGTCGCCAGCATCTCCTTGGGGCCGACGATGACCCGCTTGGTGTCGACGTCGAGCTTGACCACGTAGAGCGGCTCGCTCAGCCCGCCGATGCCAAGACCCCGGCGCTGGCCGATGGTGTAGTGGATCACCCCGCGATGCTCACCGAGCACCCGGCCATCGGCGTGCACGATCTCGCCCGGCTCCGCCGCACCGGGGCGCAACTTCTCGATCACGCTGGCATAGTTGCCGTCGGGCACGAAGCAGATGTCTTGGCTGTCGGGCTTGTCGGCCACGCTCAGCCCGTATTTCGCCGCCAGCGCCCGGGTCTCGGCCTTGCTCTTGAGATGCCCCAGCGGGAAACGCAGGTAATCGAGCTGTTCGGGCGTGGTCGAGAACAGGAAATAGCTCTGGTCGCGATTGGCATCGGCGGCGGAATGCAGCTCCGGCCCGTGCGCCCCCACCATGCGCTGGATATAATGCCCGGTCGCCATGCAATCGGCGTCGAGATCCTTGGCGGTCTCGAGAAGATCCTTGAACTTCACCCGCTCGTTGCAGCGGATGCAGGGCACCGGCGTGGCGCCGCCGAGATAGCTCTCAGCGAACTCGTCGATCACCGCGTCGCGGAAGATGTTCTCGTAATCCAGCACGTAATGCGGAAAGCCCATTTGCTCGGCCACCCGGCGGGCATCGTGGATGTCGATGCCGGCGCAGCAGGCGCCCTTCTTGGCCAGCGCCGCACCGTGATCGTAAAGCTGCAGCGTCACGCCCACCACGTCATAGCCTTCCTCGGCCAGCATCGCCGCCACCACCGAGCTGTCGACGCCGCCCGACATCGCCACAACCACGCGCGTCTCCGACGGCGGCTTGGGCAGGCCGAGCGAATTGAGGGTCGGGGCATCGAGGGGCATGGCGGTCTCCTGGGAACAGGTCGCGAATATAGGAAAATGCTTTGCACTCTCAAGGGGCGGTTTTTAGACCGCGTTAAATCCGCCGCGCTCAAATACCACCAGCCGGACCGGGCGAAACCGAACCGCCGGGTCAGAAACGGGACAGAGCGGGACAGAAACCGGATGTACCTCAAGAAGATCAAAGGCCCGCGCGCGGTGACCCTCCCGGATGGCACCATCATGACCCGCGCCGATCTCCCCCCGGCCGAGACCCGGCGCTGGGTGGCGTCGCGCAAGGCGGCGGTCGTCAAGGCGGTAAGATACGGGCTTCTCTCGGAAAATCAGGCTATGGAGCGGTACGGCCTCAGCGCCGAGGAGCTGGGCGAATGGGTGCGCGCGGTGGCGCATCACGGTGAGGAGGCGCTGAAAGCCACGCTGGTGCAGCGCTTTCGCGCGCCCGGGGCCGAGCCGTCCGAGTCCTGACAGCGACGCGCTGAAAAGCGGCAACCCCCGATTGAAATGAAAATTCGGATGTCTACAGTAAAGAAGCGTTAACTTCTTTGCCTCAGGGTCGGACCGACAGGACAGAAACAGCGGAGCCCTTCAATGCGAATCCTCCTGGTGGAAGACGATCCGACGACCTCCAAGAGCATCGAGCTGATGCTGACCCATGCCAATCTCAACGTCTACGCCACCGATCTCGCCGAAGAAGGGATCGATCTGGCCAAGCTCTACGATTACGATCTGATCCTGCTCGACCTCAACCTGCCCGATATCGACGGGCACGAGGTGCTGCGCCAGCTGCGCATGTCGCGGATCAACACGCCGATCCTGATCCTCTCGGGGGCCGACGATACCGAAAGCAAGATCAAGGGATTCGGCTTCGGTGCCGACGATTACCTCACCAAGCCGTTCCACCGCGACGAGCTGGTGGCGCGCATCCACGCCATCATCCGCCGCTCCAAGGGGCATTCGCAATCGGTGATCCGCACCGGCAAGATCTCGGTCAATCTCGACGCCAAGACGGTCGAGGTCGGCGGCAAGTCGGTGCATCTCACCGGCAAGGAATACCAGATGCTCGAACTGCTCTCGCTTCGGAAGGGCACGACGCTGACCAAGGAGATGTTCCTCAAGCATCTCTATTGACTGCTAAGGTATTGAAAATAATGGATGCGTTTGCTGCGTTTCAACGCTGTTTCAATGTTCGCGTTTCGTATTCGTTCTGTCCGTGCGCGCCTTCTGCGCCTCCGTCGCCCGGATCTTCTGCACGGCGGCACCGGCATAGCGGCGGATCATGGCAGCATCGGCATGGCCGGTGATCGCCTGAATATGGTCGCGGGTCATGCCCGGGATAGCGGCGATCTCGGAGGCCGCGGCGTAGCGCAGCGCATGAATGTCGTATTCATCCGCGCCGATCTTCTTTCGCACCGCCATCACCTCCTTGTGGGCAAGCTGATAGCTGATCTTGGTGCCGTTCTCATGGCAGATGATGAACAGGCCGCGCCGCTTCTGAGACGCCAGCACGGCGCGCAGGCGGTCTGTCAGAGGGATGTAGAGTTCGGTCTTGGTCTTGCCTTGCGTGAGCGTGAAGCCGTCGCCGTCGATATCTGACCATCGCAGAGACAGCACGTCATTGATGCGCTGCCCGGTGCCGAGCAGCATCTCGAAGATGAGCAGCGTTCGGCCATCGGCTTCGTCCCGAAATGCGTCGATCAGATCGACCGGCCACGGCTTCCGCTTCCGTCCTGTCGCTTTCAGGCGCTCGACGCCGTGCGCCGGGTTTCGGTCAATCCATCCGATCTGGATCGCGTAGTTCAGCAGCGCCACCAGGGTGTCGATCTTCCGGTTCGCGTCGGTCGGCTTGTCTGCCAAGGCGTCCCGCATCTCATAAACATGGACGGTGCGCAGCTTGGCCGGGTCGATGTTCCCGGCGGTCTCGCGAAGGTAGCGCATGTGTCTCTCGTATCCGCGCCGCGTGTTGTGCGCGTAGTTGGCCCACTTCGGGGAACGCATGAATAACTCGATGAGCTTGCCGATGTTGCGCTTCGGCGTGACTGATCGACCGCGCATCAGCATCGCATAGTCGGCGGCGAACTCTGCCGTTCCTGGCTCACTTTGGATGCGCTGGCAGACGCCGGCGCGGATGAAATAGAGATAGCCGCGCTTCCCCTTGGCATAGACGTAGGCTGGCAGGTCTCTTTTCACTTTCGGCTCCAGTCCACGAGGTCAGGTTCAGCGCTTTCACGCGATGGCGGGGTGACTTCGATCGTGCCATCTGAGCCTATCTTGACCGCGCAGCCCAGCCCGGTCCACTCGGCCACGGCCTTGCGAAGTTCTGCGCCCTTGAGCGGCTGTTGTGCGGTGTTCGCGGCGGCTGGCATCAGTCACGGTCCGCCTGCGGTCCTGATCTGTGCGTCATGCTGCCATCTCCTGCGTCATTGCGTATGAGCCCCACTGATCAGCGGCTGCCGACATCATGCCGGGGAAAGACCGGCTCCGAAGCCTCGCGCGCTCCGGACCAGGGGGCATGCGGTGAACCTTGTTCCATTGTTTCCACTCTTCTGAGCCGCGCTCTGGCTCCGGCAGGCGGTCTGTCTCGACAAGCTCTGGCAACCCTCGCAGATACCAGCCAGTGCCTTTGTATGCGGGCTCACCGAACCAGAATGGCTGCACCATCTGGGGGCGTGGTAAATCCGGCGGCATCCGGTCCCTCGCGAGGTCGTTCATCTCTGGGTTTTCGATGGCAACTCGAGGGATCGGCGCCGACCAGCACGAGGTGAAGACGCTCACACCTTCCTCGAACTCGGTCCGCATGTCGGCCAACGTCCGGCCTTGCGGGAGCTGCTTCGGCTGTGTCCATTTCCCGGGGCCAGACATCCAGCGCCGGCCCGATCGGCAAAGCCGGGTGCAGGGCGGATGCATCACCGCAAGCAGATCCCAACCCTCCTGCAGGATACCGTCGCGAATGTCGCAGCGGATATGCCTGTTGCTGCCATCCTCGGCTGCCTCGATGTCGCAGGACCAAACATCATGGCCAAGGGCAGAGAAGGCGCGCCTGGCGATGCCGCTGGTCTCGCATCCGATCAGCACGCGCAGGCTCATCCCAACACCTCCGCAGCCCAGCGGATGAGATCCCCGCTGGCGTAGAATGCCCAGATGCCAACGAGCAGGGTGAACATGCCGAGGATCACCGCGAGCCCGGCGCCGAACCAGAAGCCCGGATCGACCCGCGGTGCTTCGTCCATGCGCGCCTTCAGGCGGTCGCCGCTCTGGAAGGTGGTGAGCGCCTCGGCGGTGCGGGGCCCGTTTGGGTTCGCGATTGGCGGGAGGCGGTGGACGTTGCTCATGCGGGCTGCTCCTCGCACACCTCGGGCGCCTTGTCCTCATTCTGCGTCTGCGCGCCGAACGGGTCATCGTCGTCCGCCGCGGCTGCGCTGTCCGCTTCCTGCGCGAGCCGCTGGCATTCCTCGAGGATCGTCCGCAGGAGCTCGCGATGTTCCTTGCCGCTGTCGCTGTTCCAGAAGACGCGGAAGGGCTCGGTTCCCTTACGAGCCTCAGCGCGAGCGTGGTCGAGGATCTCCTTCTGTGCCTGCGCATCGCCCTGACCCTTCGCCCACTCAGCCATGGCGCGGCCAGTCTCCACACCCACCGGGCGCCGCGGATCGAGGAGCCCCTTGAATTGGTCGGCGACCTTGATCTGGTGGACGGGGCAGCCGGGCGCGACCGGGTCGAGGATGACCATGGTGGTCATTTCGAACATCAGATCGCCATCCGCTGCGGGATCCCAAGGCACATCCGCGCGGCGGGTCTTGGTCTTGCGGGCGTTCTTACCGGTCTTGAAATCCTGCATCACCGGCTTGGCGCGGGTGCAGATGATGATGTTGGTCTTGGCGCGCACGATGCGGTCGATCAGGCGGCGATAGCGAGGCTTCACCTCGGCCCAGGCGAGCTGCGAGCGTGCGTCCTTCTTGCTGTCGTCGCCGCGCGTCAGGCGGTCCAGCGTGGTCGCGTGAAGGTCAAGGACGCCGCCGACGCCTTCCCATGCATGGCTGAAGCTGTCGAGGATCACGACCGGAAGGCCGGCGTCCTCGGCTGCGTCGATGACCTCAATCCAACGCTCCGGGCCGAACCCGACAACGTTTCCGGCCTCATCGACCGCCTGAAAGTCGAAGTGCATCATCTCGGGGAAGGTCTGCTTATAGTGCAGCGCCCGGCGGTTCTCCGTGTCGACGTAGCCGATCGGCGCCCCGGGGCGTCCGGTGACGGTTTCCGCGATGCCGCGGGCCATCAGGAGCGCGGAATAGGTCTTGCCGGTGCCGGAGCCCCCGGAAAGTCCGATGGACAGGGTGAGCGGATCGTTGATCTGGGTGACGGGGATGAAGCGGATCATGCCCATGGGAAGTCCTCCTTATTCGGCTGCGAAGTTGGTGGGGGCTTGCCAGCGGCGAGCCTGATCGAGCACATCGTGCCCGTACTCACGCCGGTACTCGCCTTCGGCGCTCTCGCGCTCGAGCCAGCGCTCGTGGAACCAAGCCGGGAGATCGACCATGTGGACGCCTGTCGGGTAGCCGGGCCAGTGGCCTGACGCGATGCAGTTGGCCCAGATCTCACGGGCGCGGCGGATCTTCTTGCGTGCCATGTCCAGCGCGTCTGGATGAAGCTCCACGAGGCAGACCTCGAACGGGGCTTCCTTCTCTTGGAAGATGAAGCGGAAGCGGCGAGCTTGGCCGGTCGCAGCCTTGAGCGTGTCGAGGTAGTGCGCGGCCTGAACGTCATATCCGTAGTTCATGACGGCCCGCATGCAGTGATCAGGGCTGGCGTCGGTCGTGGTCTTGAAGTCGTAGCTCGGCTCGACCTCCGCCTCCGGGCAGTTGTCGAAACGAGCTCGCACCGGGCAGCCGGCAATCTCAGCAATGGCCGTAGCTTCGGAGAACGCCGGATCCAGATCGATATCCATCTCTGTGAGGCGGGCATGCACTCGGTCGCGCATCTCGCCAATCTGGGCGACCTCGTCCGCCTTGAGCGGGGTGAGGCCGGACTCTCGCGCTTCCGCGATCCATTCCTTCGCCGCCTTCGTGCTGGCCGCCCCGTTGCTGCTGAGCAGCTCGGGCGGGATCGCGACATAGTCGCTGCCGGCGCCGAGGACTGCGCGGTGCGCCGCCCGCCCGATGTCGAAGGTCTTGCTGTCCTTTGCCTCCCAGTTCGGGTTGAGCCGCGGGTGTGAGGTCCAGGCGTGGAGAGGGGACCGGTCCAGGATCAGCCGGGCAAGCGTCGAGGACAGGCTCGGACGCTCGGACGGGTCGCCGTGATAGGCCTCATCGGTGATGCCGAAATGGAGGCCGTGGGGCAGGGGGGCGTTCATGCTGCTGCCCTCTTGGCGATATGGCCGCGCGCCCATGCGATGGCGGCGGCGTTGCGTTGGTGGTGGTTGGTGATCAGTACAGCCTCAAGAGGGCGGACAGCGCAGAAGCGCTTCCAGAGCTCCGCCTCGGCGGCCGCGTTGCTGTTCTCGGCCCCGTCGAGGACGATGGAGAGGGGAACTGCCATCACATGGCCCCCATTTTGATCGCCTGAGCGGCGGTCTGGATCGCGTGGAAAAGCCAGGCGGCGAAGATGCAGGCGGCGGCGAGCAGGAGCCAATCGAGGAGGGGCATCAAGGCGCGGATCACGACCTCACCGGCTCGCTGGAGGTCGTCCATGCGTCCATGCACTCGGCGCAGCAGAAGCGGCGCTCGGTGTCGGCGTTCGACGCGGTGAATTCGTCGGAGCTGACCGGACCCTCGCACCAGTCGCAGGCGTCCGCCTCGTGAGCGCAGGTGAGGCAGACATTTCCGCCGCTGTCCTCGACAAGCTGAGCAACCCAGCCGTCCTTGAACAGCGCCGCGCGGGCCATGTCCTCGATATCGAGCGGGTAGTCGCCGCAGCGCGAGCAGCCGCAGGGCGTGAAGCTCACCGGGCGCTTGCCCTCGTGGTAGCTGATGTTCGGATCGTGCTTCATGTCAGTCTCCCATCTCTGCCCGCGATCGGCTCAAGGCGTCGTCGGCGGGCGGTGTGGGGATATTGTGCGCATAGTGCGCACACATTGCAATCGCAAAATGCGCACATTTGGTGTTTTGTGCGTACGTTTGCCAGAATCGGACTGCCAGAAGGGCCGCTAGCGCAATGTTGTCCGCGATACTGAGGCACAGGCGGGGCGAAGAGTTTCTTCCCAGATGTGTTACGCGTCAGCTAGGAAAGTGCAGGATGGGCAACGTGTGAGAATGCAGGCGCTCTCGCTGAAAGCTGCGAGGGTATTGCTCTGTCAAATGTCGTCCGTGCAGTGATTGCAGTCGTAGCCTGCGCGGGTGATTTGGAAAGCGGTGTTCGGCAGCGATGCGCAGAGAGCGGACCCGAGCATCTGCAACAGTACCGGTCGCCAGACATACGTAGCGGAGAATCGAGTTGGCGATAAGGTCAGTCGCCAAGCCCAAGGGGGCGCCGCTCTGTATGCCTCTCTGAACACGCAGGACAGCGCCTATGCTACGCTTGCCCATCGTACCGTAGCGATGTGTCGATTGTCGGCGCCGAGGAGCGCGGCAAGTGCAACTGGCATCATCGCATAAAACAGGAACGCTCGGGAAAACCTACAAGCACCCGTCAGGATTGAAGTGCTTCGTCAGAATTTCTCGGACTTTGCGACTAGCTCGACAAGGCGGACACTTTCTATGCTTTTGGCTGAGAGGTGGGCGAAAATCGATCGAGTCTAGCTACCGGCAAGAATTCAAAGGGAAATTTTTACGCACGATTTGTGGGTCAGGACAAAGCGACGACCCGCGGCCGATGAAATTCAAGAAAGTTATTCGTTCCCATGCACCGCTTGAGTAGTCTTCGGGAGAATCAGCTATGAGTTTCAGACACTTCTGGCGCGGAAAGCCGATCAACAGAAACCTGCCATGCGCCTCTTGGCCCGCACATCAAATGGACTTTGAATATTTATGAAAAGAACTTACTTTACCGGTCAGACTATTATCCCAGGAAATTTTGAAGATCCGTATGCCCTCTGGGCCTTTGATCCAGAAACCTTGAGTTTTTCCCGAGTCACCGAAAGCGCTGGCCTGTCCAACTCACTCGGCTACATAGGCGACGATCTCTATTTTATCCGTCAGTACTCGGTTAATGACAGCTACTACGATGACGGTGCAACGCTAACTCGCCTCGACGCTGAAACCGGAGAAGTGAGTGACATCTTCTCGGGCGAGATTGCTCGTCAGCAATTTAACGAACCGCTATTTGTCGGTGACCGTATCTTCGTCGAGAGGTTTCAAGACCTAAGGGATGACTATGGTCGGCCAACCACTCACCCAGAAAACGGTATCTGGGTGATTGATGGTACGATCGACGGTACATATCAAGTACCGGCGTTGCAATACGAAGCACCTGAGAATGATAGCTCCGAAGACATTCCTCTCTCACTGTATGGGGACTACGCGATGCCCTTCCTTGATGGAGCGGTATTCTGGGGCGTGTCAGGATCATTTTTCGGTATCAATGGGGTTTGGTATACGGATGGTACGCTCGAAGGAACCATCCCCCTAACGGGTGACGTCACTATTATGTCTACGGGGGCAATGTCTCGAGGAGGGGATGCGTCGCAGCCCTACATCCAACTGGATGGCCCGTCTGGGCCTAAAGCGCTCTTTGTGGCGGAGACGGAAGAATACGGGAATGAAATCTGGGTAACGGATGGCACTGCGGAAGGCACCCATGTGATTGACCTCGCACCTGGCGCGGACTCGGGCGTAGGGCTACAACCGCTCGCACCTTTCGGCGATCAGGCTGTTTTCATCGGAGGAACGCGTGAAACAGGCTACGAGCTATACATCACCGACGGCACGGCAGAGGGTACCCGGTTGCTCTACGAGGCTGTTCCCGGTCCTGTGGCTCCCAGCGGAAATGATGCAAATTTTGGCGACTCTCGCGTTTTCGGAGATACCCTCGTCTTCTCGTGGGGAGACACATACTGGCAAACCGATGGCACAACCGAGGGTACGCGAAAAATCTTCGAGGACAGTTACCTCGAAGCGATCGGCGCTGAGTTCCGCCTCGACTTTCCCGATTACGCAAGTTCTCTTTTCCTGACCGATCTGGAAATAGGCGAGGGGCTTTTACCAGGAGGGTTTTACGGCGCGCTCGAGGTCGGCGGTCGGGTCTACTTTACAGACATCGTGGGTTTCGCGTTCGATAACAGTTGGCACTTGTTTGTCTCGGACGGGACCGCAGAGGGCACGGTTAAGCTTTCTCCAGGAATGCACAATGAGGGCGGTGACGGCCAGTCGACCGTGCTCGCGGCCTACGGGGATCATGTCCTGTTCATGATGTCGAACGGGGACGATGATCGCTTCTATGCAACCAATGGTACGGTTGAGGGCACGTTCGAACTCGATATGGGATTGCCCGATGGTGTCACCTTCAACGCGCGCGACAGGAACGACGGCGACCTCTTCTTCTGGGAGCCTGACGGCTTTCTTGTTTTCGACGATGCGCCCGTCTCACCTGGAAATGACGGCATCCGGATGACATCCGGCGGAACGCTGGAGGCGGGCGCTGGCGACGACCGGATCGAGGGCTCTGCTGAGGATGATACGATCACTGGCGGAATTGGCGAGGACAGCCTGGATGGCGGTGCTGGAACCGATACCGCAGTCTTTGCCTTTGCACACAGTGATGCGGAGATCGAAGTCGATGGCGACAAGGTCCTCGTTCATCACGAAGGCGAGACGGATGAGCTCGAAAATTTCGAAATCTTTGTTTTTTCCGACACGACACGCTCTGTAGGCACACTGCTCGATGTTGTGACGATCAACCACGCGCCGACAGGAGAAGTCTCGATTTCCGGCACAGCCGAACAGGGCGAGACGTTGTCCGTGAACACCGCTTCGCTCGCCGATGCCGACGGTCTGGGCGAGCTCAGCTACCAGTGGACCCGTGACGGCGCCCCTATCTCAGGCGCAATCAGTTCGTCCTACATGCTCAGTCGGGATGACGTCGGCTCCGAGATTGCCGTCGCCGTCTCCTACACCGACGGATTCGGCACCAACGAGAGCGTCACCAGCGCGGCTCAAGTGGCAGTCAGTCCCTTTGCGACAGAAGCCGATGACTTCCTCGTCGGCACGTCCAAAGACGACGACATTGCAGGTCGCGCAGGCGCCGACACGATCATAGGAGAAGAAGGTGACGACCTGCTAATCGGCGGCGATGTAGCGGATGTCTCGACAGAGATTGGGGCCCGGATCTTCCGGGTCTATCAAGCGACGCTCGACCGTGCGCCCGACAGCACCGGTTACGGCAACTGGAGCGACCGACTCGACAGCGGCGAGACGAGCCTGCTCGAGGTGATCGAAGGCTTCGTCAATAGCCCTGAATTCCAGGCAACCTACGGCACGCTCGACAACACCGCCTTCGTCAGCCTGCTCTATCAGAACGTGCTCGGGCGGGCGCCTGATGCGACCGGGCTTGGCAATTGGGTCGACCGCCTCGAGGACGGCATGTCGCGCGCCGAGGTGGTGCGCGGCTTCTCCGAGAGCGGCGAGTTCAAGACCAACACCAACGATGCCGCCAGCGCCTATGTCGCGGCCGAGACGAACATCGCCGACAAGCTCGACGACGTCTTCCGTCTCTATCAGGCGACGCTCGACCGTGCGCCGGATCTGACCGGGCTCGAGAACTGGGCGACCCGACTTGAGACGGGCACCGCCTACGTGACGGTCGCCAACGGTTTCGTCGCCTCGCCCGAGTTCCAGAGCACCTATGGCGCGCTCGACAACGAGGCCTTTGTCACGCAGCTCTACCAGAACGTGCTGGGCCGCGCGCCGGATGCCACCGGACTCTCGAACTGGACGCAGCGGCTCGAGGACGGCATGAGCCGCGCCGCGGTGGTTCAGGGCTTCGCGCAGGCACCGGAATTTGTCGCCAATACCGAAGACGCCTTCATGACCTTCATGCGGTCGGTCGAGGGCGACACCTTCGATGGCGGCGCGGGAGACGACCTTCAGCTTGGCAGCTTCCGGGCGGACCACTTCGTGTTCGACGCGGAGGACGCCGGGCGGGACCGGGTCCTGCAGATGGATCCGTGGGATACGATCGAGCTCACCGGCTTCGGCTATCAGAGCCGCAGCGAGGCGCTCGCGCAGTTCTCGGAGGTCGGCCGCGACACGGTCTTCGCCGACGGCGCCGTGAGCGTGGTCTTCGCGAACAGCACGCTCGAGAGCTTCGACGACGTCACGTTCCTTCTCTGAGAAGGCGCAGGCATATCAAGGCAGAGCCCGACCTTCGGGCTCTGCGCCCCCAAGGTCCAAGGCTGCAACCGGACCGAAGGGCACAAGTGTGTGACGGGCTAGCGCCGACTGCTGGATCTTTCTAAGAGCTCGAGCTCAGACCCGTGCGTGGCCGCCTGTTGCGGAGCGCTTTGAGGCGATCTACCGGATCGAGGCTGGAAATGCGCGGCGATTTAGCTTGTGTCCCGTGCCGTTCGCCAGATTGACGGCAGCTTTGGGCTGCCACCAGTCAAACGCGTCAGGAACAGAAATGTAGTCTAGGGACAGCCACTCTGGGTTCGAAGTATGATAGAGCCGGTGCTTCGTGCGCGGCGAAACATCCGACAAGCGGCTTGCTGGGGAAGCGCTTGAGTTCTTCGCTTCAGATCGGGTTGGGCGGCTCGTAGCGGTTATTCAGACCTTTCGCCCGTACCAGAGAACCTTTCCCACAGCCTCGATCTCATCGACCGGCATTAGCATGGGCGGGTACAGATCCTTGTTGTCCGAAATGATCGTGACATGACCCTTCTTCGGTGCTCTGCCCACGCGTTTCACATGCAGGGCATCGTCGAAACGCAGAACAAACAAGCCATCATAGCTTAGGTTCGTCTTGGTGGCGTCGAGCAGAACGATATCGTCATCGAGCAGGGTGGGCTCCATACTCTCGCCCTTCACGGAGATGATGGCGAGATTGCCTGGCGAGCTGCTGGTGAGGCGCTTCAAATATGTCGGAGGGAATGCGAGGCTGTAGACTTCTGGCTCGGCATGGTTGACCGCGCCGCCTCCGGCGCTCGCGTGAACATCGAAGACCGGGACGAGAGCGGAGCCGTTCGGGGCTATCTGCTCGTCATCAACCCGAGAGAGCTCGGCCTGTGGCTTTCCTTCGGCAGGCATCCCTGGCTGTGCGAGTGCTAACACATCATTCCTCGGAATCCCTGCTGCTTCGTAGGCATCAGCAAGAGCCACTGCTATCTTCATCGGAAGATACGGGTCTTTGATCCGCTGCTCATAATGAGCATAGCCGGAAGGGCTCATCCCAAGAAGGTTGGCCGCCGCTCGGACTGATAGGCCGGCCCGCTCTCGCAGGGCTTTGACCTCATCTCGCAATTCTTCACCAGTTCGCATGTCCGCACTTTGAGCACAGACAGGGCGCGCTGTCTGTCCGCAAAATGCGGTTGATTCTCTGTGGAAATGTGCGCATGGTGCGGACATGAGCTATGTAGATCGCATCGTAGAAGCCTTTGGTGGTGTGCGCCCTATGGCGAAAGCTGCCGGATACCCTGTGTCGACTGTCCAAAGCTGGAAGTCTCGAGGGAGCATCCCAGACGACCGCAAGGCGGCAATCTGGGATGCCGCGAAGGCATCCGGTGTCGGTCTGCTCCCGGAGCACTTCGTACCGTTCGAAACTGACGCCTCTACCGCTGCACAATGACCCAACCGTCCCATGCCTCGAACATGGGCCGCTGCCACGTCCACACCAAGGAAATCGCGTTTCCATGTCCACACGAGCACGAGTGAACGCCGCCATGCAGGCACTTATCGACGGCACCTTCGGCTGCCTCGACAGCGCGGCGGAAACCATCAACGCACGCAATGGAGCGTCGGTGTCGAAAGGCACTCTGAGCAAACGCCTCGCTGGGCAGTACGGCTGGCCGGTTGAGGACGTGCTCGCGCTTGAAGATGCTGCGGGCCGCTACCCGGTGACGAAGATGCTGATGCGCCGGATGGACGTCAAGAAGAGCACCGCCGCGGCGAGCCTCTACGAGGCGTCTGGTGTCGCCTCGAAGGAGGTCGGTGAAGCTATCAGCGCAACGCTCTCTGCGGCGCAGTCCGCCGACGAAGGAGATCTGGCCACTGCACTGCAGGAGGCTTCCGAAGGCGAGGCTGCCATGCGTCGGCTGCGGGAGGCCCTAGAGGCGCAAACTAAAATGACAGGCGCCGTTTCACTCCGGGGTAGGGTGCTATGAATGACTACGAACAGAAAACCGGCGGGCACTGCTCCGCCGGTCAGCGCGGCGGGGCTTTCTTCGCCTCCCATAGCCCTGCCGCGCGACAGAATGCCCTCGTCACACTCACGGAACCAGGGCTGCGCGCGGTGGTAGTTTCCCCCGACTTGCCTACCGCGCGCCAATTATCCACGGCCCCCGTCTGTTCGCGCGCTAACTGCGCGTCCGGCTGATGGGGGCTGCATCACGCAACAAGGGTGCCGCTTTCGAGCGCGCGATTGCCAAAGCGCTGACGCTCGAGCTTGGCTTCAGTTTCCGCCGGGACCTGCGCCAATATCAGCAGGGCGAGCGTGGAGACCTGATCGCGGACAACGAGGCCTTTCCGTTCCTGATCGAGTGCAAGGCCCACAAGGCGGGGACCGACTGCCGTCCGGCGTGGGAGGCCCAAGCTCGTAAGGCCGCTGAGGGAACCGGGCTCTACCCGGTCGTGATCTGGAAATTCGACCTGCACCCGGTCAAGTGCCGGGTCGGGATAGCTGCGATCGCGGAGGCGCACGGCGCCACGGGCGTCACCCACGAGACCTGCGATGTCACGCTGGAGGGTCTCGCCTACCTCGCGCGAGAGATCATGGCGCGCCGCGCTGAGCGCGAACTGTGGAAGGTGGCTGCAGGAGGCACGCAGTGATGCACCCGACGCTCATCCGGATAGCTGCCCTAGACGCCGCAGAGCTGCGCGGCTGGTGGCTGGCAATCTGTGTCTGGAAGATCAGGCCTCAGCACGCCGGTGAGCGCGCCATGCTGCTGGACCGGGCAAAGGCGCTCGGGCTGGAGGTGGGCGCATGAACGCCACCTCGAAGAAGCCGAATAAGCTCGCTGAGTACGCTCGGAAGGAGCACAAGGAGGCCGCGCGCTACTTTGGCGCCGCCTTGGCGCTCGGCAATTGGCGTGGTTGGCGCACGGTCTGCAGCATCTTCCGGCATTCACTGTCCGCGGAGGAACGTGCGGCCATCGCCTGGGCAGCGTTGCGGTCGCTCGACATGGATCAGGCCCGGATCGTCGCGAGCTCTCTTGGACTGGAGGCTCTGCCGGGCGGAGGCGTCCCTGAGACTCCACTTCTCGACCCGGCTTCCGACGCGCGTCTCTGGGCCAGCTACGCGACGGACGACGAGCTCGACGCCTATGCGGTGACCGCGATCCGTTCAATGTCTCCGGGCCGCCGGGCCGAGCTGATCGAATTTCTGAACAAGAAGGCCCGCGATGAGACGTGAATTCGATGATTTCTGGGCCGAAGCCGCGGGAACGGAGGAGCAGAGCCGATCGGACCTGGACGACATGCCTCCGGTGCCTCCACCAGAAGCCTACGCTGACGAGTTCCAGGGAGAAGAGTTCCGGGAGATGACCGACGCCGAGAAGGTGGAGGTGCCTGCCTTCAATTTTGAGCCGTGGGGTATCCGCGATCTGTCAGCCATCCCGGCACCTGTATTCGTCTACAGCGATTTCTACGCTCGCGGATACACGTCCGTGACATTCGCCCCTCCTAAGGTCGGAAAGTCCATGCTCGGTCTCGCCGAAGCTGTCGATATGGCGTGCGGTCGAGGATTCCTAAGCGGCCGGTCTCAGCCGCGCCGCAAGGTCCTCTACTACAACGCAGAGGACGACATGTCGGTGATTGAGGCCCGGACGGCGGCCCTCCTGCAGCAGTACGGGGTCGAGCAGACGGAGATCTCCGATACCTTCTTCCCGGTCTCGGGCGTCACGGCCGAGGGCTTCTACATGGTCATGGGCCAGGAGGGTGTGGTCAACGAGCGCCTCTTCATTGGACTTGAGAAATTCATCCAGACGCACGGCATCGACGCTCTCATATTCGACCCGCTGCAGGATCTATCCACCAGCCCGGAGACGAACGAGGTGTTCCGCATCCTCGGACAACGCCTCAGGCGCCTCGCTTCCGCCTTCCAGGTCGCAATCGGTCTCATCCACCACACCCGCAAGATTGCGCCCGGAGCACAGGCCTCGATCGATGACGGTCGCGGCGGCAGTGCGCTCCGAGGCACCTCCCGATTCAACCGCCTGCTCATCAGTATGACCGAGGACGAGGCGGTGAAGGCTGGTCTCGACAATCACCGCCACTTCATGCGGATCAGCGACGTCGAGAGCAACCTTGCGCCGCCCTCCAGCGATGTGAACCGCTGGTTCCAGAAGACCTCCGTCGAGATCCCGAACGGGCACCATGTCGGTGTTGTCGTACCGTGGGAGTGGCCGGACGCTTTCGATGGGGTCTCTACCCAGCAGGCCATCGAGTGCCAGAGGGCCGTTTCGGCCTGTGAGACGCCACCCAGGGAGAGCGCTCAGTCGGGCGACTGGGTGGGGCTCATCATCGCCCCCATCCTCGGAATGGACCCCGAGGAGCCCGCGGAAAAGGCAGCGCTGAAGAACATCATCAAACGCTGGCTGAAGGAAGACGTGCTCCGAAAATCGACCATTCCGCGCCCGAAAGATGGCCGCAAAATGCCCGTCATTGTCGCCGGTGAGAACCGGCTTTCGGAGACTTTCGATGGCTAAATCTCCCCACTTTCCCCACCCTTTCCCCACCTCCCACCACAACGTGGGGAAATCCTCCTTTCCCCACTTCCCCACCCCCACCCCTCACCCGGCGGGTGGGGGGTGGGGGTGGGGGGGAAGGATTTCGATGCAGCCGGGGCGATTTCCCCACCCTGATTTTCCCCACCTTGAGAATGGAGCGGGAGCATGACCACCGCCGGCGAAACCGACCGCCTCCTCGGCTACATGCCGATCATCGTTCGCGACGGAGGCGTGACCGATTGGGAGCGCAAGTTCTGCGCCAGCATGATCTTGAGCTGACCCCATCGAGTGGTCCGGGTTAAATGCTAATGCATGGTCGGCCTTCG
>NZ_JBYNAH010000106.1:0-16494 GCF_059781815.1 Salipiger sp.
CGCGTCTTACATGCCCGAGGCCGCCTCGAGCGGGCCGGTGTTGACCGCGTCGGCATAGCTGTCGAGCGCCGCGTCGATCGAGCCCGCCGCGACGAAGACATCCGCCACGCCCTTCATGAACTCCTGCGCGCCGCCGCCCAGCCACTTCTCGGTGAGCTGGTCCTCGACGGTCGGGAAGACGAAGGTGGCCAGCGTCTCGGCGGTGGCATCTTCGTCCATGCCGGCATCCTTGGCGATCACCGGCAGCATCATCTCGTGATTTGCCTCGTCAGCCCACATGGCGTTGGCATCGGCGGTCACCTTGAGGAACTGCGCCACGAGGTCCGAGTTCTCGGCCACCCAACCCGCCGGGCCGGAGGTCACGTCGAACACCAGGATGCCTAGCTCTTCCTTCTCGGCGCCGGTCAGCAGCACGTTGCCGTGCTCCTTCATGCGGCGCAGCGAGCCGCCCCAGCCGCAGGCCATGTCGACCGAGCCCTGCGCAATGGCCGCGGCGCCGTCGGGCGGCGCCATGTCGACGATCTCCATGCCGGAGATATCGACGCCGAAGTGATCCATCTGCTTGAGGAAACCGTAATGCGCGGCGGTGCCCAGCGGCACGGCGACCTTCTTGCCGGCCAGCTCATCGGCGGAGTCCTTGTCGATCTCGAGCGCTTCGGCGACGACGCAATTGTCGTTGTCGGCATAGCTCACCGCCACGTCGAGGATCTGCAGATCCTGCCCGGCCGAGGCCGCGACCACGAAGGGCGGCACGCCCTGGCTCACCGAAAGATGCACGTCGCCCGAGGCCATCGCGGCGCTCATCGCGGTGCCGGTGTCGAAGCTCACCCAGTTGATATCGACGCCCATCGCCTCTTCGTACATGCCCTCGGCCTTGGCGTATTCGAACGGCATCGGCCACTCGAGGAAATAGCCCACGGTGATCGTCTCTGCGCTGGCGGCACCGGTCATCAGCGCAGCGGCGGCGGCACCCGCCATGAGGCCCTTGATTGTCTTCATCATGACTCTCCCTGTCATCCGGCCCCTGCTTCATGGCGGGGCCTTGTGTGGGGGCGCAGGCGGCAGAGCCGCGCGCCTCGGGCCAATCCGAGCCGAAATTGAGCGGCCAATCAATGGTTTTTCCAAAAAATGCGCCCGATTTGCGTGCAGTTGCACAGTTGGCAGGCCCCGCCCCCGATGCCGGGTTTCCCCGCAATCCGCAGCCCGGCCCCCCTCGCGAGGCGCCGCGGGTGTTGCCAGCACCGAATATGTGTGTGCTAACATTCGCGCCAGACGGCCCCGGGGCCGGAATCACGCTTCCCAGGAGACAGGAAAAATGGACGGCACGCTCACGCAGAACGATCTCAGCCACGTTGTCGAGGCCGACAAGCGCCACGTGTGGCATCATCTGACGCAGCACAAGCCGTTCGAGACCAGCGACCCGCGCATCATCGTCGAGGGCAAGGGCCTGCGGGTCTGGGACCAGCACGGCCGCGAGCATATCGATGCCGTCTCCGGCGCGGTCTGGACCGTCAACGTGGGCTACGGCCGCAAGTCGATCGTCGATGCGATGTCGGAACAGCTGATGAAGCTGAACTATTTCGCCGGTGCCGCGGGCTCGGTGCCGGGCGCCCTGTTTGCCGAGAAGCTGATCTCGAAGATGCCGGGCATGAGCCGGGTCTACTATACCAACTCGGGCTCGGAGGCGAACGAGAAGGCCTTCAAGATGGTCCGCCAGATCGCCCACAAGCGCTATGGCGGCAAGAAGCACAAGATCCTCTACCGCGAGCGCGACTACCACGGCTCGACCATTGGCGCGATGTCCGCGGGCGGTCAGGTCGAGCGCAACATGCAGTACGGCCCCTTTGCGCCGGGCTTTGTCGAGGTGCCGCATTGCCTCGAGTACCGCGCCCAGTGGGATCTTACCGGCGAGGCCTATGGCCGGCGCGCCGCCGACGCCATCGAGGAGGTCATCCTGCGCGAGGGCCCCGACACAGTAGGCGCGCTCTGCCTCGAGCCGGTGACCGCCGGGGGCGGCGTCATCGTGCCACCGCCGGGCTACTGGGAGCGCGTGCAGGAGATCTGCCGCAAGTACGACATCCTGCTGCATATCGACGAGGTCGTCTGCGGCGTGGGCCGCACCGGCACCCATTGGTTCGGCTACCAGCATTACGGCATCGAGCCGGATTTCGTCACCATGGCGAAGGGCGTCGCCTCGGGCTACGCCGCCATCGCCTGCTGCGTCACCTCCGAGCGCGTCTTCGACATGTTCAAGGACGATGACAGCGATCCGATGAACTACTTCCGCGACATCTCGACCTTCGGCGGCTGCACCGCCGGCCCCGCCGCGGCGCTTGAGAACATGCGCATCATCGAGGACGAGAACCTGCTCGAGAACACCACCAAGATGGGCGAGTACATGCTCGAGAAACTGGCCGCCCTCGGCGACAAACACGCCGTGGTGGGCGAGGCGCGCGGCAAGGGCCTGTTCCTCGGGCTCGAGCTGGTCAAGGATCGCGCCACCAAGGAGCCGGTCGCCGAGAAGCAGATCGGCGCTGTGGTCGGCGCCTGTGCCGCCGCCGGCGTCATCATCGGCGCGACCAACCGCTCGGTCCCGGGGCTGAACAACGTGCTGTGCTTCGCGCCGCCGCTGATCGCCACCAGCGACGACATCGACCAGATCGTCGACGCGGTGGACCAGAGCCTGACCAAGGTCTTCGCCTGATCCATGACCGACACTCCCGTGAACGATCTGGGGCAACCCGTCGGCCAGCCGGTCGACGGGAGCTTCCCCCGCCCGCGCCCCGAGCGGCGCGTCAACGAGGGACGGTATGTGCGGCTCGAGCCGCTGACCGTGGCCCACGCCCCTGCCCTCTTCGAGACCTTCGCCGAGGACAAAGCGGGGCGCGGCTGGACCTACCTGCCGCGCGGCCCCTTCGCCGACCTGGCGGATGCAACAGCCTGGGCCGCCATGGCCGAGGCCAGCGAGGATCCGCTCTACTTCGCCATCTGCACGCCCGAGGGCCAGCCTGTCGGGTTCTGCTCCTACCTGCGCATTGACCCGGCCGTTGGGTCGATCGAGGTCGGCTTCATCCACATGTCGCCGCGCCTGCAGAAGACCGCCGGCGCCACCGAGGCGATGTACCTGATGATGGCGCGCGCCTTCGACGAACTGGGCTACCGCCGCTACGAGTGGAAATGCGACGCGCTCAACATGCCGTCGCGACGCGCCGCCCAGCGGCTCGGCTTCCAGTACGAGGGCACCTTCCGGCAGGCCACGATCGTCAAGGGCCGCAATCGCGATACCGCGTGGTTCTCGGTGCTGGATCGGGAATGGCCCGCGCTCAAGGCGCGGTTCGAGCACTGGCTCGCGCCGGAGAATTTCGACGAGTCCGGCCGGCAGATCGTCAAGCTCGGCGCCGTCGCCTGAGGCGGCGCCCTAGCCTGTCTCGTCCGCCTTGCGCAGACGCTGCCGCAGATCCTGAAGCTCGTCGCGCAGGCGGATGAGATCCGCCACCGGCAGGCCGATGCGCGCGGCAAGGCATTCGGGGATGCTCGCAGCCTGCTCCTGAAGCGCGCGGCCCTGCTCGGTGACCCGGATCAGCACCCGCCGCTCGTCCTTGCTGTCGCGCGTGCGGCTGACCAGCCCCTGCCCCTCGAGACGCTTCAACATTGGCGTGAGCGTGTTCGATTCGAGCTGCAGGTCGCGCCCGAGGGCCCCCACGGTGCGCCCGTCCTCGGCCCAGAGCGCCGTCATCACCAGATATTGCGGATAGGTCAGGCCAAGCCCGTCGAGCAGCTCAGCATAGGCCTGCTGCATCGCGTGCTGCGCCGAATAGAGCGCGAAACAGATCATGTCTGGCGGGGTCAGCTGCATCAGAAATAGGTAGAACCCGCGTCGGCGGATGACAAGAATGTTGACATCAGGAATATCGCACCCATTTATATCGCACACGATTTATTCATGGGCGAAAGGATATCCGATGAGCGTCGACATCAAATACACCACCGAAGCCACCGCCACCGGCGGTGGCCGCAACGGCCAGTCGAAACTGGCCAGCGGCATGCTCACCGCCACCATGTCGAGCCCGAAGGAGCTTGGCGGCGACGGCAAGGGCCACAACCCGGAAGAGTTCTTCGCCCTCGGTTACGCCGCCTGCTATCTCGGGGCGATGCGCTTTGCCGCCAGCAGCGAGAAGCTGGGCACCGTGCCGGACGATGCCAGCGTGACCGCAGAGGTGGGGATCGGGGGCCGCTCGGATGGCGGCTTCGGGCTGAAGGTGACGCTCAAGGTCGCGCTGCCGGGAGTGCCCCACGACGTGGCGAAGACCATCACCGAGCGCGGCCACTTCATCTGCCCCTACTCGAACGCCACCCAGGGCAATATCGAGGTCATGACCGAACTGCTCTGAGCCGCCTCATATTCCCCGAAACGCAGCGCGGCCCGCCATTGGCGGGCCGTGTCGATCTCCGAAACAGGCCAAAGGGTGCGAGTCAGTCCTTGCCGCTTTGCGACTTGGAGTGGCTGTGTTCGCCCCCGGCTTCGCCGTCATCCTTGTGATGGCGTTCGCCGTCATCATTTCCGGCGGTCCGGTCGTGTTCGCGGTCGCCGTACTTCACCCCGTCATCCTTGTGATGCTTGGCGGGAATCACCTCGTCGCCGATCCGCTCGCCCTTTCGGAACTTGCCCTGCGCGATCACCTCTTCGGTCTCCTCATCGAGAATGACCACAGCGATGTCTTGCCCCTTCTGGCCGCTCATCCGCAGCCCCTGCCCGGTCTTCTCGACCTGGATGTTCCTGTAGCCCTGCCCGGCAAGCGCCTCCTGCACCGCCTCGGCCCCGGGCCCGGCAAACGCTCCGCTCGCGACAACCATGGCGAGCGCCATTGCAACGATACCTGTCTTCATGATGGTCCTCCTCCTTCACGTGCGCTGCCTCTTGGCCGGCGCCAACATATGCGCATTTTACGATACGTTAGGAGAGACCGCGTTGACGGGCATCAAGTGCAAGCCGCAACGCCCCGAAGATCTATAAATTCGTTCTATATCAGCATATTAAACCCGCACCTCCACCCCTGCGAAGGCGGCACCCGGATGCAAAAAGGACCGCCCGAGGCGGTCCTTTTCGAGAATTCGGTCGTCCGGGCTGGGGTCAGCCGTTGACGCTGTCCTTCAGAGCCTTCGCGATGGTCATCTTGACCTGCTTGTCGGCTTCTTTCTTGAACTGTTCGCCGGTGGCGGGGTTGCGCACCATGCGCTCGGGACGCTCGCGGCAGTAGATCTTGCCAACGCCCGGAAGGGTCACGGCACCGCCGCCAGCCACTTCCTTGGTGATGATCCCGGTGATCGCATCCAGCGCGGTGGAGGCGGTCTTCTTGTCTGCGCCCATCTCCTCGGCCAGAGCGGCCACCAGCTGGGTCTTGGTCATCGGTTTCGCCATTTCATGGTCTCCTTAGCTGCCCGAACGATTGGGCCTCGATACGGGAAAGTAACATCATCTGGGTTTCAAACACAACGATTAGGGGCTGTTTGCAAGGGAAAACTGCGCATTTAGCGGTGTATCGGCACTGTTACACCCAAGTCAGAGGAAAGCTGTTTCCTCAAAGCTACGCAGTTTGCGGCTGTGCAGGCGTTCCAGAGGCATCCCGCGCAGCCGTTCCATGGCTCGTATCCCGATCATCAGGTGGCGTGCAACCTGAGTCTTGTAGAAGTCGCTGGCCATGCCCGGCAATTTCAGCTCACCATGCAGCGGCTTGTCGCTGACGCAGAGCAGCGTTCCATAGGGCACCCGGAAGCGGAAGCCGTTGGCGGCGATGGTGGCGCTCTCCATGTCGAGCGCCACGGCGCGCGACTGGCTCAGCCGCTGCACCGGGCCGGACTGGTCGCGCAACTCCCAGTTGCGGTTGTCGACCGAAGCCACGGTGCCGGTGCGCATGATGCGCTTGAGGTCGTAGCCGTCGAGCTGGGTCTCCTCGGCCACCGCCTGCTCGAGCGCCACCTGGATCTCGGCCAGCGCCGGAATCGGCACCCAGACCGGCAGGTCGTCGTCGAGCACCTTGTCCTCGCGCAGATAGGCGTGGGCGAGCACGAAATCGCCAAGGCTCTGCGAGCTGCGCAGCCCGGCGCAATGGCCGACCATCAGCCAGGCATGCGGGCGCAGCACGGCGATGTGGTCGGTGGCGGTCTTGGCGTTGGAGGGCCCCACCCCGATATTGACCAGCGTGATGCCCGAGCCGTTCTTGCGCTTGAGATGGTAGGTCGGCATCTGCGGCATCTTCAGGCTCGGCGGGATCTCGGCCTCAGAGTCGGTGATCTCGACATTGCCGGTCGAGACGAAGCTTGTGTAGCCGCTCTCGGGGTCGGCGAGCTGCTGTCGGGCATAGGCTTCGAACTCGCTGACATAGAACTGGTAGTTGGTGAACAGCACGTGGTTCTGGAAATGCTGCGGGTCAGTGGCGGTGTAATGCGCCAGCCGCGCCAGCGAGTAGTCGACCCGCTGCGCGGTGAAGGGCGCCAGCGGCCCGGCGCCATCCTCGGCGGGCTTGGCCACGCCGTTGACGATGTCGTCATTGGTCACCGTGAGATCGGGCACGTCGAACACGTCGCGCAGGATGAAACGCCCGGCGCCCTCCTGCGGCACGGCGAGGTCGGGATAATTGGCGACGGCGAAATGCACCGGCATCGGCGTCGTAGACAGGCCGATCTGCACCGCGACCTGGTGGTTCTCGAGCAGGAGCGCGATCTGCTGCTTGAGGTAGTGCCGGAAGAGATCGGGCCGGGTGATGCTGGTGGCATGGGTGCCGGGGGCCGCGACGTGGCCAAAGCTCAGGCGGCTGTCGACCTTGGCATGGGTGCCGGTGGTGATCCGCACCTCGGGGTAGAAGGCGCGAAGACGCACGCCAGGGTGGCCGTTGGCCATGGCATCAAGGAAGCGGTCGTGCAGGAAGGTGATCGATAAATCGTAGAGCGCGCAGAGTCGGTCGACGGCCTGCGCCGCATCGGTAAAGAGCGCGGCCTCCGGGGCCTCGGGAGACACGATCTCCAGCGGTGCGTGGTTGTCCTGCATGCCTGCCTCGTCACGTTATTTGCGAGGCAAGGTGACACCAAGGCGCGGGGCGTTCAAGCGCTGGTGTGACCGTTAACGTCGGGGGAGGGTTGGGGGCGCGCGTGCAAGGGATGGCGCGCTTGCGTTTCCCGGCCCGCCTGGGCGAAGCCACATGGCCTGGGACGCCGCCGCGCCATCGACGGCCCGCGGGATGGCGACCTGCGCCTTGAACCTCTTGATTTATCTTGGCCAGATCCGAAGGACCTCGACACGCGTTGCCCAACCCAACCAAATCGCCAGCCCGTCGGGGCGGGCCGGCGATGGCGCGGCGGCCTTATTTCCGCGCAATCGTGGTTCGAGCCCTGGCTCTGAAGAAGGACGTCCCAACCTCCCAACAACGCAAAACACCCCGCGGCCTCAGCCTCGGGGTGCCCTGTCTCATCGAAGAGGTGTCAGCCTCAGCTGCGCACCAGCGTCTCGTAGGTCTCGGCGATGTCGAGGGTCAACGCGCCGACCTCAAAGCTGTAATCGCCGATCTGCCCCACCGGGGTGACCTCGGCAGCGGTGCCGGTGAGCCAGCACTGCTCGAAGCTTTCAAGCTCCTCGGGCATGATGTGGCGCTCGTGCACGGTGATGCCCTTCTCCTTCAGCAGCCGGATCACCGTCTGGCGGGTCAGGCCGTTGAGGAAGCAGTCGGCCAGCGGCGTGTGCACCTCGCCATCCTTCACGAAGAAGATGTTGGCGCCGGTCGCCTCGGCCACGTAGCCGCGGTAATCCATGAACAGCGCATCCGAGCAGCCCTTCGCCTCGGCGGCGTGCTTGGACATGGTGCAGATCATGTAGAGGCCGGCGGCCTTGGCATGCACCGGGATGGTCTCCGGCGAGGGGCGCTTCCACTTGGCGATGTCGAGCTTGGCGCCCTTGGTCTTGGCGTCGCCATAGTAGTTGCCCCATTCCCACGCGGCCACGGCGAGCTGCACCGGGTTGCGCGACGAGGCGACCCCCATATCCGGGCCGGCACCGCGCCAGGCCACGGCACGCACATAGGCGTTGGTGAAGCCGTTGACCTTGAGCACCTCATCCTTGATCGCGTCGATCTCGTCGGCGGTGTAGGGGATCTCGAAGTCGAGCGATTTCGCCGAGGCGATCAGGCGCTCGGAATGCTCGTGGCCGAGGAAGATCTTGCCCTCGTAGGCCCGCTCGCCCTCGAAGACCGAGCTCGCATAGTGCAGCGCGTGGGTCAGTACGTGCACCTTCGCGTCCCGCCACTCCACCAGCTGCCCATCGAGCCAGATCTTTCCGTCGCGGTCGTCATACGCACCTTCCATAGCGAGTCTCCTTCTCGGCGCCTTTTCATTTGTTGCGCAACTTACGTCCGATGCGGACATATAATTGCGGAAAAACTGCGACTCGCTACCAGTTTGCTATTGGAATGTCAACAAGGCTGACTTAAACTGCCGCAAAAGACGGAAGACGGAGGGGGCAGCGATGGCAGACGGTCCGGGCAGTCAGGGACATGGCGGCGAGTTGCTGCTCTATCTCACCGTCTTAGTGCTGCGGCTTTTCATCGAGGCGATGTTCTTTGGGTATCGGGCGTTTTCCGGCGATCCCGACCGCTTGCTGCAGGGCCTGCAATACGGTCGCGCGCATCACCGCGCCATCCACTTCATCAACATCGCGCCCGGCACCACGGTCAACAACCTGCTGTCGATCCTCGGCGTCACCAAGCAATCGCTCAATCGTGTCCTGCGCACCCTGATCGAGGACGGGCTGGTGGAAAGCCGGGTCGGACGCGCCGACAAGCGCGAGCGTCACCTGTTCCTGACCGAGGCCGGCGCGGCGCTTGAACACCAGCTCTCCGAGGCGCAGCGCGCCCGGATGCGCGCCGCCTACCGGCAGGCCGGCCCCGAGGCCGTTGCCGG
The DNA here is from genome assembly GCF_059781815.1 of Salipiger sp. NCBI lineage: Bacteria > Pseudomonadati > Pseudomonadota > Alphaproteobacteria > Rhodobacterales > Roseobacteraceae > Salipiger > Salipiger sp. Next base: position 8,947 of record NZ_JBYNAH010000106.1, read on the forward strand.
CTTTCGCCGGGTGCTCGAGGCGATGATGGATCCCGAGATGCGCCGCCATTACTCCGGCCTGCGCGAGGCCCGCGGATGAGCGATCCCGACGCCCATATCCTAATCGTCGACGATGACGAGCGCATCCGCGGCCTGTTGCAGAAGTTCCTGATCCGCAACGGCTTTCTCGTCAGCGCCGCGCGCGATGCCGCGCATGCCCGCCGCCTGCTCACCGGGCTCGAGTTCGACATGATCGTGCTCGACGTGATGATGCCCGGCGAGGACGGCATCTCGCTCACCGCCGCGATCCGCGAGAGCTCGAGCACGCCGATCATGCTGCTCACCGCCCGCGGCGAGACCGAGGACCGCATCAAGGGGCTCGAGGCCGGGGCAGACGATTACCTGGCCAAGCCCTTCGAGCCGAAGGAACTGCTGCTGCGCATCAACGCGATCCTGCGGCGCATGCCCGAGACCCCCTCCGAAGACACGGTGCCCAAGCTCATCGGCCTCGGCCCGATCCGCTACGACATCGAGCGCGGCGAGATGTGGAAGGGCGAGGAGCTGGTGCGCCTCACCGCCACCGAAAGCCAGCTGATGCGGATCTTCTCTGCCCGCCCGGGCGAGGCGCTGAGCCGGTCTCAGCTGGTCGAGGAGCTGGGCCGCGACAAGGGTCAGGCGCAGGAACGCGCGGTCGACGTGCAGATCACCCGCCTGCGCCGCAAGATCGAGAGCGACCCGAAGCAGCCGCGCTACCTGCAGACCGTGCGCGGCGCGGGCTACATGCTGGCGCCCGACTGACCGGCTCCCACCCCTGAAATTCGCACCTTGTCCCTGCCGGCCAATCGCGGTCTGCTGGGCCTGACCGATGAGGGAGGCTTTGTCATGACCACCGCGCTGATCACCCATGCCGATTGCCTCGAGCATGTCACCCCCGAGGGCCACCCCGAGCAGGTGGCCCGGCTCGAGCACGTGCTGCACGCGCTCGCCCCGCTCGACCTACTGCGCCTCACCGCCCCCGAGGCCAGCGACGCCGATCTCGCCCGCGTCCACCCGCGACGCTACATCGACCGCATCGCCGGCGCCGAGCCCGCCGAGGGTGAGATCGCGCTCGATGAAGACACCTGGATGTCGCCCGGCTCGATGCGGGGCGCACGGCGCGGCGCCGGGGCCGCGATCCGCGCCGTCGACGCGGTGATGGCGGGCGAGGCAAGCAATGCCTTCTGCGCCACCCGCCCGCCGGGCCACCATGCCGAGCGCGAGACCCCGATGGGCTTTTGCCTGTTCGGCAACGCCGCGCTGGCGGCCAAATACGCGCTCGATCACCACGGGCTCGAGCGCGTGGCGGTGGTCGATTTCGACGTCCACCACGGCAACGGCACGCAGGACCTGCTCTGGGACGAGCCGCGCGCGCTCTTCGTCTCGTCGCAGCAATTCCCGCTCTGGCCCGGCACCGGCGCCGCCAGCGAGCGCGGCGCGCATGACAATGTGCTCAACCTCCCCCTGCCCCCGGGCAGCGGCGGCACCGAGATGCATCGCGCCTATACCACCGAGGCCCTGCCCCGCCTGCGCGAATTCCGCCCCGAGCTGATCGTGCTCTCGGCCGGGTTCGACGCCCATCGCGACGACCCGCTGGCGCAGCTGCGCTGGCAGGACGAGGATTTTGCATGGCTCACCCACGCGCTCTGCCGGATCGCCGCCGAGCATTGCGAAGGGCGGGTGGTCTCGGTCTTGGAAGGCGGCTATGATCTCGCCGCGCTGGCCGGCTCGGCCCGCGCCCATGTGGAAGAACTGATCGAGGCAGGAAAATGAGCGACACGCCCGTCGAAGAAATGACATTCGAACAGGCCATGGCCGAGCTCGAGCAGGTGGTGGGGCAGCTCGAACGCGGCGAGGTGCCGCTCGAGCAGTCGATCGCGCTCTATGAACGCGGTGCCAAGCTCAAGGCGCGCTGCGAGACCAAGCTCAAGGAAGCCGAGGAGAAGGTCGCCCAGATCACCCTCGACGCCGAGGGCCAGCCCGCCGGGCTGAAGGCCGCCGAAGGCCTCTGACACCAAATGTTCCGCGACAGCCTTGAGGCCGGCGCCCGCGCCGTGGCCGGCCATTTCGATCATGTCCTGAGCGATCTCGCCGATCTGCCGGTGACGCAGGCGATGCGCTACGCCACCGCCGGCGGCAAGGGTCTGCGCGGCTGGCTGGTGCTGGAAGGCGCCCGCCTGCACGACGTTGCGCCGGAGCGCGCGCTCTGGCCGGCCTGCGCCATCGAGGCGATCCACGCCTACAGCCTGGTGCATGACGACCTGCCCTGCATGGACGATGACGACCTGCGCCGCGGGTTGCCGACGGTGCACCGCAAGTGGGACGAGGCCACCGCCGTGCTGGCCGGCGACGCGCTGCAGGCGCTTGGCTTCGAGATGGTCTCGGACCCGCGCTGCCACCCCGATGCAGCGGTGCGCGCCGATCTGGCCCTGAGCCTCGCCCGCGCCGCCGGCGCCCGCGGCATGGTGCTGGGGCAGGCCCTCGACATGGCCGCCGAGCGCGCCGACACGCCGCTCACGCTCGAGCAGATCACCGCGCTGCAGGACGGCAAGACCGGCGCGCTGATCGCGTGGTCCGCCGAGGCCGGCGCGCGGCTGGCGCAGGCCGATCTCGCGCCGCTCTCGGCCTATGCCAAGCGCCTCGGCCTTGCCTTCCAGATCGCCGACGACATCCTCGATGTCGAGGGCGACGCCGCCACCGTCGGCAAGGCGGTGGGCAAGGATGCCGATCGTGGCAAGGCCACCTTCGTGTCGCTCCTCGGGCTCGATGGGGCAAAACAGCGCGCCGGGAGCCTCGTGACCGAGGCCTGCGACGCGCTATCTCCCTATGGAAACCGGGCCGACGCCTTGCGGGAGGCCGCCCGTTTCGTTATCTCCCGCCGGAACTGAGTGTCGAGGGACAGCATGCCTGACAGCCCCAAAACGCCGCTTCTCGACCGGGTCGCCACGCCCGCCGATCTCAAGCGCCTTTCCGATGCCGAGCTCGAGCAACTCGCCCACGAGCTGCGCGCCGAAACCGTCGCCGCGGTCTCCGAGACCGGCGGCCATCTCGGCGCTGGCCTCGGCGTGGTCGAGCTTACCGTGGCGCTGCACGCAGTGTTCGACACCCCGCGCGACAAGGTGATCTGGGACGTCTCGCACCAGGCCTACCCGCACAAGATCCTGACCGGCCGCCGCGACCGCATCCGCACGCTGCGCAAGAAGGACGGGCTCTCGGGCTTCACCAAGCGCTCCGAGTCGCCCTACGATCCGTTTGGCGCCGGCCACAGCTCGACCTCGATCTCCGCCGCGCTCGGCTTCGCCGTGGCGCGCGATCTTGGCGGCGTCTGCGACACCGGCGCGGGCGATGCCATCGCGGTGATCGGCGACGGCGCGATGAGCGCCGGCATGGCCTACGAGGCGATGAACAACGCGGGCCATCTCGGCAAGCGGCTGATCGTCATCCTCAACGACAACGAGATGTCGATCGCGCCGCCCACCGGCGCGATGTCGTCCTATCTCTCGCGGCTCTATGCGGAGGAGCCGTTCCAGGATCTCAAGGCCGCCGCCAAGGGCGCGGTCTCGCTGCTGCCCGGGCCCTTCCGCGAGGGCGCCAAGCGTGCCAAGGAGATGCTCAAGGGCATGACCGTGGGCGGCACGCTGTTCGAGGAGCTGGGCTTCGACTATCTCGGCCCGCTCGACGGCCACGACCTGCACCAGCTGCTGCCGGTGCTGCGCATGGTGCGCGCCCGCGCCAGCAAGCCGATCCTGCTGCACGTGCTAACCAAGAAGGGCAAGGGCTATGCGCCGGCAGAGGATTCCGCCGATCGCGGCCATGCCCGCGCCAAGTTCGACGTGGCCACCGGCGAGCAGAAGAAGGCGCCCTCCAACGCGCCCTCCTACACCAAGGTCTTCGCCAAGGAGCTGACGCGCCTTGCCGCCGAGGACAGCCGCATCTGCGCGGTGACCGCCGCCATGCCCGACGGCACCGGGCTCGACCTGATGGCCGAGCGTTACCCCTCGCGGGTGTTCGACGTGGGCATCGCCGAGCAGCACGGCGTGACCTTCGCCGCCGGTCTCGCCGCGGGCGGGATGAAGCCGTTCTGCGCCATGTACTCGACCTTCCTGCAACGCGGCTACGACCAGGTGGTGCATGACGTGGCGATCCAGCGCCTGCCCGTGCGCTTCGCCATCGACCGCGCCGGGCTGGTGGGGGCGGATGGCGCCACCCATGCCGGCGCCTACGACATCGCCTTCATGGCCAACCTTCCGGGCATGGTGGTGATGGCCGCCGCCGACGAGGCCGAGCTCAAGCACATGGTGGCCACCGCCGCCGCGCATGACGACGGCCCTATCGCCTTCCGCTACCCGCGCGGCGAGGGCGAGGGCGTCGAGATGCCCGAGACCGGCGAGATCCTCGAGATCGGCCGCGGCCGCATCGTCTCGGAAGGCAGCCGCGTGGCGCTTCTGAGCTTCGGCACGCGGCTGGGCGAGGTCCGCAAGGCCTGCGAGAAGCTCTCGGCGCGGGGCATCACCCCCACCGTGGCCGATGCCCGCTTCGCCAAGCCGCTCGACCGCGAGCTGATCCTGCAGCTTGCGGCGGAACACGAGGCGCTGATCACCATCGAGGAAGGCTCGGTCGGAGGCTTCGGCAGCCACGTGGCGCAGCTGCTCTCCGACGAGGGCGTGTTCGACCACGGGCTCAGGTTCCGCTCCATGGTGCTGCCCGACACCTTCATCGACCACGCCAGCCCCGAGGACATGTACGAGACCGCCGGCCTCGACGCGCGCCACATCGAGGAGAAGGTGCTGACCACGCTGGGCGTCGACCTGCTCAGCCGCAAGGCCTGACACCGCCCACGCCCGATCTGCGCGCAGACGTCCCCCTCGGACGCCTCCGGCGGGAGTATTTTTGACGAAGAGAAGCCAGGGGCGCAGTGCTCCTGCCTTCTCTGGTTTCAAAATACCTCGGGGGTGAATTGGCGCAAAGCGCCAAGAGGGGGCAGCGCCCCCTTCCCTACCCCGCCAGCGCCTCGGGCACGATCAGCCGCGTCCCTGGCACCGCCAGCGCCGCGATCTCGCGGATATGATCCCGGCGGAAGGCCAGGCAGCCTTCGGTCGGGTAGCCCGGCCGCCGCCACTGGTGCAGGAAGATCGCCGAACCGCGCCCCGGCTGCGCGTCGGGCCAGTTCCAGTCGGTGGTCAGCACGATGTCGTAAAGCGGATCCGCCCGCCGCATGCGCTCGTGGCTCGGCCCGTAGGGCGCGCGCACAAGCGTGTTGTAGGCGGCATCGCCCGACGCATCGGACCACAGGTCACCGGGCAGGATCGGCACCGACCACGGGGCCGGCGCTGCCACCCGGTCGGGCCGGTGAAAGCACAGCGCGATGCGATGCGCGCCGACCGGCGTCGCCCCGTCGCCCTCGCGCTTGTCGACGCGTATCCCCCCCTTTCCTACCGAGCAGGGCCAGAGCCGACCGGCAAAGCGCAGCCCCATGGGCGTCAGAACCATCTCCATGCGTGCTCTCCTTCGCGCCTAGAGCAGGTGGCCGGACTTGGCCGCCTTGGTGGCGAGGTAATGGGCGTTGAACGCGGTCTTGCCGACCTTCAGCGGCACCCGCTCCGCCACCGCGATGCCGCAGCGCTCCATCATCGCCAGCTTGTTGGGGTTGTTGGTCAGGAGCCGCACCGAGCCAAAGCCCATGCGCCGCAGGATCTCCGCCCCGAGGCGGAAGTCGCGCTCATCATCCTCGAAGCCCAGCCGGTGATTGGCCTCGACGGTGTCGAACCCCTGGTCCTGCAGCGCGTAGGCCCGCATCTTGTTGGCCAGCCCGATGCCGCGCCCCTCCTGGTTGAGGTAGAGCAGCACCCCGTGCCCCTCCTCACCCATCTTCGCCAGCGCCGCGTGCAGCTGCGGACCGCAATCGCACTTCAGCGAGCCCAGCACGTCGCCGGTGAAGCAGGCCGAGTGCAGCCGCGCCAGCACCGGCGCGTCGCGGTCGGGGCGGCCGACCTCGATGGCGTAATGCTCCTCGGAGCCGTCCTGAGGGCGATAGATGTGCAGCCGCGCGTTCTCGGCGGTCTCCAGCGGCACCCGCGCCGAGACCACGTGATCGAGGTTCGAAAGCAGCAGCATCGACGGCGCCGCCGCCACGCCGTCGATCAGCGTCAGGTTCTCGCGCAGCGCCACGCCCTGCGGCGCCTCCACCTCGAGCACCAGCGCCGCGGGCAGCAGCCGCGCCGATTTCGCCAGCGTGATCGCCAGCCTGTGCAGCGCCACGTCGCCGCCGCGCCGCTCCTTCAGCGGGCCTTTCATCGGCATGGACAGGTCGTCCGCCGGATCGGCGATGGAGCGCACCCAGTCGAGCCCGGCATCCCCCGGCAGCGCCACCCGCGCCAGATCACCATCGTAGACCCGTGCCTTCAGCGTCGCGGCCCTGCGCGCGGTCAGCACCAGGTCGAGCTCCGCCCCCGCCTCGCGCACTAGCGCCAGCCGCTCGGGCGAGACCGTCTCCGCCGCCAGCACCAACAAGCCGCGCCCGCCGGCACCGGACAGCACCACCGGCACACCCATGCGCAGGTCGGCGCGGGCGCGGGCGAGGATCTCCATCAGGTTGGGTGCAAGCGGCATGAGGGCGGCCTTCCGGGACAGCGGCGCTGTAACAAACCAGCATCGAACTTGTAACAAAAGCCCTCCTCCAACACGAGGGCGTGAGACTGGTGCAGCAAAACTTGCCCGCACGCAACGGTGTTTCCATGTGAGGGGAAACGTGAACGGAGACAGACACATGGCTCAGATCAAGAACATCCTGCTGGTCGATGACGACGATGACCTGCGCGAGGCGCTGGCCGAACAACTGGTGATGACCGAGGATTTCGAGGTCTTCGAGGCCGAGACCGCGAGCGCCGCCATGGGCCGGGTCAAGGAGCAGAACTACGAGCTCATCATCCTCGACGTGGGCCTGCCCGACAATGACGGGCGCGAGCTCTGCCGGCTGATGCGCAAGCAAGGCGTGAAGGCGCCGATCATCATGCTGACCGGCCATGACACCGATGCCGACACCATCCTCGGGCTCGACGCCGGCGCCAACGACTACGTCACCAAGCCGTTCAAGTTCCCGGTGCTGCTCGCCCGGATCCGCGCCCAGCTGCGCCAGCACGAGCAGTCCGAGGACGCGGTCTTCACCGTTGGGCCCTACACCTTCAAACCGTCGATGAAGCTCTTGGTGACCGAGGATGATCGCAAGATCCGCCTCACCGAGAAGGAGACGAACATCCTCAAGTTCCTCTACCGCTCGACCGAGGGCGTGGTGCCGCGCGACGTGCTGCTGCACGAGGTCTGGGGCTACAATGCCGGCGTGACCACCCACACGCTTGAGACCCATATCTACCGCCTGCGCCAGAAGATTGAGCCCGATCCCTCCAACGCGCGCATCCTGGTGACCGAGTCGGGCGGCTATCGGCTGGTTGCCTAAGCTGCGCCGCGCCCGGTCGTTCGGGCCGGCCTGCCTCCGGCGGGAGTATTTTTGACGAAGAGAAGACAGGGGCGCAGCGC
>NZ_JBYNAH010000107.1:0-16487 GCF_059781815.1 Salipiger sp.
GGCGAGGTCAGCTCGGCGGCGCAGGTTGCCGGCGAGGTCGACATGGATGCGATCCGTCGCGAGGGGCTGACCGGCCGCCAGCTGCGCATGGCCCGGCGGGTGGCGCAGAAGCACGGGCTCGCCCCGACCTCGGATTTCGACGCGGTGCGCCTGCTGCGCGCTCGCGGCATCGACCCGTTCCAGCGCGCCAACATGCTCGAGCTGGTGGTGCCGGAGGCCGGCGGCGCCGGTGGCGCGGCGGGCGTGCCCCCCACCGGTGCCGCCCCCGCACAGGGCGCCGCACCGCGCCCGGAGGCCAGGGTGCAGCTGCCTCAGACCGTGCCCGCCGGCGGCAAGATCCAGCTGCCCTCGACCGAGACCGCGAGCCCGGCGGAGCGCCGCGCCGCCGAGATCATGAAGATCCAGAAGGAGCTCGCCGCGCGCCGGCGCAAGCGGCTGATGCTGCTGCTCACGCGCCTGGCCTTCTTCGTGATGCTGCCGACGCTGATCGCGGGCTATTACTTCTATGTCGTGGCCACGCCGATGTACGCGACCAAGTCCGAATTCCTCATCCTCAAGGCCGAGAACTCCGCCTCCTCGATGGGCAGTCTGTTCTCGGGCACCCAGTTCGCCACCAATCAGGACGCCATCGCGGTGCAAAGCTACCTGCTCTCGAAGGACGCGATGCTGCGGCTCGACGCGGACGAGGGCTTCAAGGCGCATTACGAGCAGGACTGGATCGACCCGATCCAGCGGCTCGATCCCGGTGCCTCGAACGAGGATGCCTACAAGCTCTACAAGCGCAATATCGAGATCGGCTACGACCCGACCGAAGGGGTGATCAAGATGGAGATCATGGCGGCCGATCCGGAGACCGCCGCCGAGTTCAGCCGGGCGCTGATCGGCTATGCCGAGGAACGGGTCGACAACCTGTCGCTGCGCAAGCGGTCGAACGCGGTGACCGATGCCGAGGAGGGGCTCGCAGAGGCCGAGGAGGCCCGTGCCGCAGCTCAAGAAAAGCTGGTGCGGATGCAGCAGGAGGGGGCGGTGATCGACCCCGAGGGCCGCATCGCCGCGCTGCGCAGCCAGATCAACAACATCGAGATCCAGCTGCAGGAAAAGACGCTCGCGCTGCAGGCGCAGCTTGACAACTCCCGTCCCAACTCGGCCCGCGTGCAAGGTGCCGAGGGCGAGGTGCGCCGGCTCGAGAACATGCTGGCCGAGCTCAACACCCAGATGACCACAGCGACAACGGGCGAGAACTCGCTGGCCGAGATCGCGGTGCAGGTGCAGCTCGCCGAGGCCGATCTCGCGACCCGCGACCTGATGCTGCAATCGGCGCTGGAGCGGCTCGAGCAGGCCCGCCGCGACGCCGACAGCCAGGCGCGCTACCTGACCACCTCGGTGGTGCCGGTGGCGTCCGAGGATCCGAGCTATCCGCGCAAGTTCGAGAACACCATCCTCGCCTTCCTGATCTTCTCGGGCATCTACCTGATGATCTCGCTGACGGCCTCGATCCTGCGCGAGCAGGTGTCGAGCTGAGAGGGCAGGGACGGACCTGGACAAAAGGGCCGCCGGAGCGATCCGGCGGCCCTTTTTGTGTGTCCCGCGGCCGCGCTTGACCCCGCCCAGGATGCGCGAACGACATGCGTGATCAGCGCCGGTCAGGAGCGCATGAAAAAGGGCCGCCGGATGTCTCCGACGGCCCTCTTTGGTGAGTGAGCTCTGTCTCAGGCCGCGGCGCGGGTCGGCTTCAGCGCCTCGCCCCATGCGGTGATCTCGGCGAACATCGCGGCAGCGGCCTCGTTCACCGGCTCCGGCGCGCGCAGCACGCCATCTTCGCCCAGCATGTCGTAGACGAAGGGCAGGCCGACCGAGGCCGCCAGCGGCATCACGTTGACGTTGGTCAGCAGGCCGCGCAGCTCCTGCATCGAGCGCATGCCGCCGGTGGCGAAGCCGTAGCTCACCACGGCTGCGGGCTTGCGGTTCCATTCCAGCGCCAGCGCCTGGATGGCGTTGACGAGGGCGGCCGGCGGAAAGCCGTCATATTCCGGGGTCACGAAGATGTAGGCGTCGCCCTCGTCAATGGTGGCGGCCCACTTCTTGGTGTGCTCGTGCTGGTAGTCCTGCGCGCGCGGGTGGTTCGGCTCGTCGAGCAGCGGCAGGTTGACCTCGGCGAGGTCGACGAGCTCCACGTCGAAGCTGTTCTGCTCGCGGGCGAGCTTGTCGACCCAGGCTGCGACCTGCGGTCCGATGCGGCCGGGGCGGGTGCTGCCGACGATGATCTTCAGTTTGAGTGCCATGAGAAATGTCCTTCCATGTCTCGGGATGTGCGTCTCTTGCTCTCAAAGGTAATGACGTGCTGCGCCGCGGCAATGGACCGGGCTGCACAGCTGACCTGCATCTCCGCACGAGCTCGGGGAGCGCAGGACGGGGGCGCAACGAAAAAGGCCCGCCGGTTCCGGCGAGCCTTTCGCGCGTTCTGAAGCGGGGCTCAGACCTTTTCGGTCAGGGCCGGGACTGCTTCGAAGAGGTCGGCGACGAGGCCGAAATCGGCGACCTGGAAGATCGGTGCCTCTTCGTCCTTGTTGATCGCGACGATGATCTTGCTGTCCTTCATGCCGGCGAGGTGCTGGATCGCACCCGAGATGCCGCAGGCAACATAGAGATCCGGTGCCACGACCTTGCCGGTCTGGCCGACCTGCCAGTCGTTCGGCGCAAAGCCCGAGTCGACCGCGGCGCGCGAGGCACCCACGGCGGCGCCGAGCTTGTCGGCGAGCTTCTCGATGATCGCGAAGTCCTCTTCCGAACCCACGCCACGGCCGCCGGAGACGACGATCTTGGCCGAGGTCAGCTCGGGACGATCGCTCTCGGCAACCTTGTCCTCGACCCACTCCGACAGCGCCGGATCCTCGGCTGCCGCGATGTCTTCGACAGCGGCGGAGCCACCGGTGGCGGCGGCGTCGAAGGTCGAGGTGCGGAAGGTGATGACCTTGGTGGCGTCCTTCGACTTCACGGTCTGCATGGCGTTGCCGGCATAGACCGGGCGCTCGAACGTGTCGGCGTCGACCACGGCGGTGACATCGGTCAGCACCATCACGTCGAGCAGGGCCGCCACGCGGGGCAGGATGTTCTTCGCGTCGGTGGTGGCCGGGGCCACGATGTGGCTGTAATCGCCGGCGAGCGACACGATCAGCGCCGCGGTCGGCTCGGCCAGGCGGTGGCCATAGAGCGCATCCTCGGCGACCAGCACCTTGGCGACACCGGCGATGGTCGCGGCCTCTGCTGCGGCGGCCTTGGCGGCGGCGCCCACGGCCAGCACGGTCACGTCGCCGAGCGGCGCGGCGGCGGAGACGGCCTTGGCGGTGGCGTCCATCGCCAGCGCGCCGTCATTGATTTCTGCGATAAGGAGAACAGCCATCAGATCGCACCCTTTTCCTTGAGTTTCTCGACCAGCTCGTCGACCGAGCCCACCATGATGCCGGCGGCGCGCTCTGCCGGCTCGGCGGTCTTGACGATCTCGAGACGCGGCGAGACGTCGACGCCGTAATCGGCGGGGGTCTTCTCGTCGAGCGGCTTCTTCTTCGCCTTCATGATGTTCGGCAGCGAGGCGTAGCGCGGCTCGTTCAGGCGCAGGTCGGTGGTGACGATGGCGGGCAGCTTGACCTTGATGGTCTGCAGGCCGCCGTCGACCTCGCGCGCCACGGTGGCGGCGTCGCCGTCAACCTCGAGCGAGTTGGCGTTGGTCGCCTGGGCGTAGCCAGTCAGCGCGGCCAGCATCTGGCCGGTGGCGTTGAGGTCGTTGTCGATGGCCTGCTTGCCGCAGATCACCAGGCCCGGCTCTTCTTCCTTGACGATGGCGGCGAGCAGCTTGGCGACGGCCAGCGGCTCGATGTCGTTGTGCACGTCATCGGCGGCGGTCACCAGGATGGCGCGGTCGGCGCCCATGGCGAGACCGGTGCGCAGGGTTTCCTGCGCCTGCTTGACGCCGATGGAGACGACGACCACTTCCTCGGCCTTGCCGGCTTCCTTGAGGCGGATCGCCTCTTCGACGGCAATCTCGTCGAACGGGTTCATCGACATCTTCACGTTGGCCAGATCGACGCCGCTTCCGTCCGCTTTCACGCGAACCTTCACGTTGTAGTCGATCACGCGCTTCACAGGCACAAGCACCTTCATCGGCGGTATCTCCCTTGAGTGCGTCGCGTCGGGCGCGACTTGGAAAACTGTCTCACCGGGGGTGATAGCGAAGAGGACGCGAGGGAAACAGGCCTAAAACGACATGTTGGCCCTAACAGACGCCGCGTTTTTCCCGGAAATCGGGCTCAAACGCGCTTGAAAACCGCCGCGCCTCAGCCGGCGTCCCGTGTATTGGCCCGAATGTCGCAAATCTTCTGTAGCGCTTGCCACTGCCCGGAGCTGAGCGAGGCGCGGTGGGGCGAGTCGCTCGACGCGACGGCGCCTGCGGCTGCGATGCGGTCGGTGAGCCGGGGGTGCGAGGCGAAATGCGCCATCGGGCCATCGACATCGCCATATTCCTCGCGAAAGGTTTCGAACATGTCGCCAAGCGCCGATGGCGGCAGATCTGCCCTGCGCAGCATGTCAAAGGCATAGGCATCTGCCTTGGCCTCGGCCTCCTGGCTGTAGCTTGCGCTGATCATGCGTTCGGCCAGCAGAACCATCGCCGCGCCGCCGGTGAAATCGCCGAAGAGGAGTCCCAAAAGTCCGACCGAGCCTGCGGTGCGCAGGGCGTTGCGTGTCGGGTCGCGATGGACCACGTGGCCGATCTCGTGCGCCAGCACGGCGGCCACCATGTCGGGGTCGTCCGCGCCCTCGAGCAGGCCGCGCATCACCACGATCTGGCCGCCGGGGACCGCGAAGGCGTTCATCATCTTGTGGTCGATCACGCTGACCTCGAGCGGATATCCGATCTCCTGCCCTTCGGTCAGCCGTGCCACCATGTTCTCTAGCGCGGCGACGCCCTCGGGGGCGGAACAGTCGAGCGCGCCGGCCTCGGTGGCGCCGAAAACGCGCTCGATCTGGGCCTTCACGCCACGGCCGAAGGCGATCTCCTTCTCGACCGGAATCAGCCGCGATAGCGTGCCGGCAAGCGCCGGCAGGATCACGAAGATCATCAGCAAGACGGCGGCCAGCGCCCCGCCGGCACGCAGCCCGATGCGCCGCCATGTGCCCTCGCGCAGGTCGCGCCGGGCGAGGCGGGGCCGGGTCCGGCGCAGCCAGGCGACCATCTCGGGGTCTTCGACCACCAGCCGGGCGGCGTCGCGCAGCGATTCGTCCTCGGTCTCGAGATGGCGGGTCAGGATCAGCTGGTCGTCATCGGCATGGTCGTGCAGCGTCCGCAGGTCCTGCAGCGGCCAGACCAGCGGCGCCGCCAGCCCCGCGCCGGTGATGACCAGCGCCTGCTGCTCGCGCGAGAGCGCCACCTCGACCGGGTGCCGGGCCGCCGAGTGGCCGTCATAGAGATGCGCCGCGCCCTGCATCGCGCTCAGATCGCCCCGCCGATGTCGAGCGCATCGGCAAAGCCCTCCGCATCGGCACCGGTATCGGCGGCGCGCTGGCGGATCTCGGCCAGCGCCGGCAGGTTGATGACGGTGAGCGTGGTCACGTAGTGCTTGAGGATCGGCTGGGTGATCAGCGCCAGCGCGCCGGCGCGGGCGGCGATCAGGGTCAGCAGGTAGCCGGCGGCGGTGATCAGCACGGGCGGGATCATGCCGGGGTGAAAGCCGGGCTCGAGGCTCTCGAAGTCGAGCCCCGAGAGCGCGAAGGCGGCGATGCCGCCGAAGATCCCGGTGGCGACCGAAAGCCCGAGGCCCAGCAGCAGCGCACCGACGACGTAGGTGCCGATCACCGTCTGGGTGCGGGGGTGGGCGTGGAAGGCGACATTGCCGCCCAGCATTTTGTTGCGCGACAGGTAGGCGAAGCTCTGCACCCGGTAGGAGATAACCCCGATCACCAGCCAGACCGCGCCCACCGGCAGCAAGATCACCGACAGGAAAACCTTGCCGAGCGCGATGCTCAGCCCGCCGCAGGCCAGCAGCGCCAGCGCCACGAAGATCTGCCGCATGCAGCCGTAAAGCTCGGTCCACTTGCCGTGCTGCTCGAAACGCGCGGTGCCGAACCAGCTGCGGTCGGCCATGTATTTCTCGAGCCGGAAGGTCATCAGCGGGGTCAGCAGCCCCAGCGAGAGCAGGGTCAGCGCCCAGTATCCCAGCGCCCGGAACGCATAGCCCCAGGCGGCCTTCTCCATGCCGAAACGGATGCCGCGCCAGCGGGTGCGGGCCATCTTGTAGCGCCGGGCACGGTAGATCGCGAAGAAGATGAAGGGCAGCAGCGCCACCGCCGAGAGCGAGAAGCCCGCGCCCTGCGCCAGCGCCTGCTCGGGGCTCTGCGGCTCGGCAAAGATCGTCATGCCGAACCAGAACAGCAGGATCTGGATCAGCCCGAGATAGACCGCGAGGAACACCACCGCGAGCAGGAAGCCGAGGAATTTCTCCAGCCCGGTGCCGGTATACTCAAACCGCGAGCCTTCGAGCCGGGAGGCGGACCAGATGTAGCGGCGGATGCGGGTTTTGCCCCAGAAGCGATAGAAGCCGAGCGTGAGCAGGGTCAGAAACCCGGTGCGCAGCGCCAGCCAGAACAGCGCCTTGCCGTCGCCGGTATATTCGCCGTGGCCGAAATTGCCGTCATCCATGCTGAAATCTTCCTGTCGCGGTCGCGTGCGCGCAGGCTACACGCTCTGCCCCCGCGCGGAAACCGGCGGGGGCAGGGCAAGATAGGATCAGGTGAAGGTGTTGTCGCGGGGGAAGCCGCGCGGCGCCATGCGACCGGTGCCGGCGCGCTTGCCGATCCATTCCTCGAGGGATGCTTCCGTGCGGGTGCGGCCGGCCGGATCCTTCCAGCTGAGCCCGTCGGCCAGCGTGAAGGTGGTGGCATCGGACAGCCCGCCATCCTTGTATTTCTGCAGCCGCACGCCCTTGCCGCGGCCCATCTCGGGCAGCTCGTCGAGCATGAAGACCAGCACCTTGCGGTTCTCGCCGACCACGGCCACCGCATCGCCGGTCACCGGCTTGCAGACCTGGGTCTTCACGCCGTCCTTGACGTTGAGCACCTGCTTGCCGCTGCGGGTCTGCGCCAGCACGTCGTTTTCGGGCACGATGAAGCCATCGCCGGCCGAGGAGGCCACCAGCAGCTTGCGCCCGGGCACGTGCACCAGAAGATCGTGGATCTCGGCCTCGTTGGGCAGATCGACCATCAGCCGCACCGGCTCGCCCATGCCGCGCCCGCCGGGCAGGTTGGCGGCCGACAGCGTGTAGAAGCGCCCGTTCGAGCCGACCACGAGAAGCTTGTCGGTGGTTTCGGCGTGGAAGATGAAGCGCGGCCCGTCGCCATCCTTGAACTTCAGCTCGCGCGTGAGGTCGATATGGCCGGTCATGGCGCGGATCCAGCCCATCTGGCTGCACACCACGGTGATCGGCTCGCGCTCGATCATCGCCTCGAGCGGCACGTCCTCGGCCTCGCCGGCCTCGGCGAAGGAGGTCAGGCGGGCGCCGCGGTCGAGATCCTTGGCGAAGGCCTTCTTTACCTCGCGCAGCTGCTCGGAGACGCGCTTCCACTGCAGATCTTCGCTGGCCAGCAGGTCTTCGAGACCGGCGCGCTCTTCCATCAGCTTGTCGCGCTCGTTGACCAGCTCGAGCTCTTCGAGGCGGCGCAAGCTGCGCAGGCGCATGTTGAGGATGGCCTCGGCCTGCACGTCCGAGAGCCCCTCGGAGCGGCCGCCGAAGCGCTGCGGGATCTGCGCCGGCGTGCCCTCGTCGGCGAGTACGCCGCGGGCCTCGGCCTCCGGGTCGGGGCGCAGCTCGAGCGCCTTGACGTCGATGCCGGCCAGCGGCGAGCGGTAGTCGCTCTCGTCGGTGGCGCGGGCGATGGTGGCTTGGTGCGGCTTCGACCAGTCCTCGTACATCAGCGCCGCCTTGGGGTCGTCGTCGTAGCGGATGATGTCGATCACGCGATCGAGGTTGAGGAAGGCGATGATCAGGCCTTCGAGCACCTCGAGCCGGTTGTCGATCTTGGCCATGCGGTGGCGGGCCCGGCGGCACAGCACCTCGCGGCGGAAATCGAGGAAGGCGCGCAGCACCTCCTTGAGCGAGCAGACCTTGGGCGTCACGCCGTCGATCAGCACGTTCATGTTGAGCGAGAAGCGGGTCTCCAGATCGCTGTTCTTGAACAGCATGTTCATCAGCAGGTCCGGGTCGACATTCTTCGACTTCGGCTCGAGCACCATGCGGATGTCTTCGGCGCTCTCGTCGCGGATATCGGCGAGGATCGGCACCTTCTTGGTCTGGATCAGCTCGGCAAGGCGCTCGACCAGCTTGGATTTCTGCACCTGGTAGGGGATCTCGGTGACCACCGCCTGCCACTGGCCGCGGCCGAGATCCTCGACCTCCCACTTGGCGCGCAGCCGGATCGAGCCACGGCCGGTGCGATAGGCCTGCGCGATGTTGTCGCGCGGCTCGACGATCACCCCGCCGGTGGGGAAATCGGGGCCGGGCACGTATTGCAGCAGCGTGTCATCGCCGGCGCCGGGCGCCTTGATGAGATGCAGGCAGGCATCGATCAGCTCGCCGATATTGTGCGGCGGGATGTTGGTCGCCATGCCGACCGCGATGCCGCTGGCGCCGTTGGCCAGAAGGTTGGGGTAGGAGGCCGGCAGCACCGACGGCTCCTCGAGGCGGCCATCGTAGTTGGGGCGGAAATCGACCGAGTTCTCGTCGAGCCCGTCGAGCAGCGCCTCGGCCATGATCGTCATGCGCGCCTCGGTGTAGCGCGAGGCCGCCGGGTTGTCGCCGTCGATGTTGCCGAAATTGCCCTGACCGTCGACCAGCGGGTAGCGGATCGTGAAGTCCTGCGCGAGTCGCGCCATCGCATCATAGATCGCCGCGTCGCCGTGGGGGTGGAAGTCCCCCATGGTGTCGCCGGAAATTTTTGCGGACTTCAGGAAGCCTCCGTTGGAACTCAAACGGAGTCTGCGCATTGCATAAAGGATACGACGATGAACGGGCTTGAGCCCGTCCCGGGCATCCGGAAGCGCCCGGTTCATGATCGTCGACAGCGCATAGGTCAGGTAGCGGTCGCCGATGGCGCGGCGCAGAGGCTCGGCCACGTCACGGGGGTTCATATTGGGGTCATCGACGATGTCATTCATAGATGCTGAGATACCTGCAGGGCGCGGAGCGGTAAAGCGATGCGCGGCCTCCGGGCAAAAATTTTCCGCTTTCAACGAGCGCGCCGGTCGGGAATCGGCTATGATGAGGGCAACGGCACGCGCTGCGCGCGCCTCATTTAATGACGCTTTTTATTACCACTTTTGGAAGGAGGGCCGTTCGGTATGACGCGGTTCGTTTTGATTATCATGACCTTCGGGGTCCTTACGCTGGCATGGTACGAAATGTCCGGCGGCGCAGAGTTCGAGCCCGGCACCCAGACCGTCAGTCTCCCTTCCATCGCCTTCGCCTCCGCCGAGTCGGACGCGGCTGTCACCCCGGAGGTGACACGCGCCGCAACCGCTGATCTCACCTCGGTTGCGTCGCTCAAGGCCGAGCCTGCCAAGGCCGGGATCATCGCGCCGAAGCTCGACGTGACGCTCGCCTCCGCGGCCTCGATCCCGCAACCCACTGTGGAGCCGGAGAAAGCCGTTGAAATCGCCGCGCTGGACACACGCACCGACGCCACCGTCGAAGGCGCGACCGTCGAGCGCGTGGTCTTCGGCGCCGAGCCCGAGGTCACCGACGAGCCCGCGCTCGACCTGCGCCGCGTCAGCGGCAACGTGGTCAACATGCGCAACGGTCCGGGCACCGGCTTTCACGTGGTCAGCCAGCTGCGCCGCGGCGAAGAGGTCAAGGTCCTCGCCGATCCGGGAGAGGGCTGGGTGAAGCTTCAGGTCCTCGAAAGCAAACGAATCGGCTGGATGTCCGCCCGTTTCCTGCGCGCCGCCGCCAACTGAGCGCCGCTTGATCTGCCGCGCGCCTTGGCTTACCCGGCGCAAAGCAGGAAAGGGCGCGCATGACAGGCAAGACGATCCTCATCACAGGCTGTTCCTCGGGCATCGGCTATGACGCGGCGCACGGGTTGCGCGACCGGGGCTGGCGGGTCTTCGCCTCCTGCCGTCAGGAGAAGGACTGCGCCCGGCTGCGCGAGGAGGGGTTCGAGAGCCCGCAGCTCGATTACACTGACGAGGCCAGCATCCATCGCGCGCTGGGTGAGGTGCTCAAAGCCACCGGCGGCACGCTGGACGCGCTCTACAACAACGGTGCCTTCGGCATTCCCGGCGCCACCGAGGATCTGCCCACCGGCGCGCTGCGCGAGATCTTCGAGGGCAACCTTTTCGGCTGGCACACGCTCACCCGCGCGGTGATCCCGGTGATGCGCAAGCAGGGGCACGGGCGCATCGTCAACTGCTCCTCGGTGCTGGGGCTGGTGCCGATGCCTTGGCGCGGGGCCTATGTCGCGACGAAATACGCGCTCGAGGGGCTGACCGATGTGCTGCGCATCGAGATGCGCGACACGCCGATCGATGTGATCCTGATCGAGCCCGGCCCGATCACCTCGCGCATCCGGGCCAATTCGGTGCCGTATTTCGAGAAATGGATCGACTGGCGCGCCTCGCCGCGGGCCGCGCAATACGAGGCCTCGCTGCTCAAGCGCCTCTACGCCGCGCCCTCGAAGGACCGCTTCGAGCTGCCGGCCTCCGCCGTGACCGCCAAGCTGGTGCATGCGCTCGAGCATCCGAAGCCGCGGCCGCGCTACTACGTGACCTTTCCCACCCATCTCATGGGCCGTCTGCGCCGCCTGCTGCCCACCGGCGCGCTGGATGCGCTGATCGACCGCGCCCGATAACCGGTTCGCTTTTTCCGCCCGAGCGGCTATGTCACGGGCAAAGCCCCGGAGGAGGTGACAATGAAAGACGATCCCCTGTTCATCGTGATGGCCATCGCCATGCTGGCGGTGGTGGGAATCCTGTTGTTCGGCATCGGCTCCTTTGCCCGGGGCGGCGAGTTCAACAAGAAATACGCGAACAAGGCGATGCGCTGGCGCATCATCGCGCAATTCATCGCGGTGGTGCTGATCATCCTGTTCGTCCTGATCCGCGGAGGAAGCTGAGCATGGTTGTTCTGAGCAAGATCTACACCCGCACGGGCGACAAGGGAGAGACCGCCCTGGTCGATGGCTCCCGCGTGCCGAAATACAATCCCCGCGTCGAGGCCTACGGCACCGTCGACGAGCTGAACTCGGTTCTGGGTGTGACCCGGCTGCACGCCGATGCCGATCTCGACGCGGCGCTGTCACGGATCCAGAACGACCTCTTCGATCTTGGCGCAGATCTCGGGCGTCCGGACATGGCCAAGGATGCCGAGGCCGGCTACCCGGTGCTGCGCATGGTGGCGCGGCAGGTCGACCGGCTCGAGGAAGAGATCGACGCGATGAATGCCCGGCTCGAACCGCTGCGCAGCTTTGTCTTGCCCGGCGGTTCGGCGGTTTCGGCGCATCTGCACCAATGCCGCACCGTGGCCCGCCGCGCCGAGCGCCGCGCGGTCGAGCTTGCCTCGCTCGAGGAGGTCAACGAACACGCGGTGAAATACCTCAACCGCCTCAGCGACTGGTTCTTCGTCGCCTCGCGCATCGCCAATGACGATGGCAAGTCTGATGTGTTGTGGGTTCCGGGCGCGAACCGTTGACCTCTGCGGGAGCGTCCAGCGCTTCGGTCATCGCCTGAGCCGGTCCAGTTGGGTTCGCCCGTGGCATAGAGAAATTTTCGCAGAAAATCTCTCCGCGCGTAGGGTGGGGCAAAGAAAATTCGTACGAATTTTCTTGGGCGCAAACGATCAGCGCAGTTGCGGGGCGGGACCGATGGGCAGGATGCCGAGCCAGGCCCTGCGGTCGCGGAACTCGAAGGTGACGTCTATGGTGTCGCGCCGCCCCGAGAGCCCCGCAAGCAGCTGCGCACCGCCCTCGACCAGCGCCAGCAGCTCTTCCGGGACACGGCCCGCGCGGCGCTCGGCCTCGATGGCATCGGCCACGTTTTCCACCCGCAGCGACAGCTCGCCCTCCGGATAGCCGTCCTCGTCGATGTCCATGTTGCCGGTGGCGGCCAAGCGCAGCGCATCCTTGCCGATCTCGGCCCGGGCGATCTCGATACGGATCGGGCGCGGCTCGCCCGCGGCACCGAGCGAGAGCGGCTCGGCCAGCGTCACATGCGCGTCGAGCTCCAGCCCGTCCTCGCTGCCGCCGGGCAGCGCCGCACCGCCGGTGGCGATGCCCTCGGCATTCACCGCGATCCGGTAGCGCCGGTCGCTGTCCTCGGTACGGGCGATCGCGGCGGTCAGGTCGCGCAGCGCGAGAGGCGCCTCGCCGGAGATGTTCAGCAATTCCGCCTCGGCATTGGCGCGCAGCAGGGCCTCGCCCTCGCGCACGACACTCGCGCGCAGGCCCTCCGAGCTGATCTCGTGGCGCGCACCGTCGCGGGTCAGGATCTGGGTCTCGGGGAAGGCCACGATCACGTGGTCACGGTTGTAGACCACCTGAAGCACCTGCAGGCGGGGCGCCTCCCAAACCGTCTCGGTCTCGGGATCGGCCAGCACCAGCCCTGTGAAGGTGGTGTCGAGCCGGTTCGGGAAGCCGCGCACCGCGAGATCCTCGTAGGAGGCCTCCCAGCCGTCCTCGCGCCGGTCCTCGAACCACGCCTCGATGGCGCTGCGCTGCATCCAGGCCGACCAGCCCCAGTAGGCCGACCAGGCCAGCGCCGCCGCGATCACCAGTAGCGTCAGACGTTTCACCGCGGCTCCCCCCTTTTCCGGACACGCGCGATGGTGTTTACAGCCCGGCAAAGGAAAGGACCAGAACCATGGCGCTATGGGTCTTCGGCTACGGCTCGCTTCTGTGGAATCCCGGCTTCGAGGTGGCGGAGGCGGCGCAGGCCAGCCTGCCCGACTATCACCGCAGCTTCTGCATGCGCTCGATCCACCATCGCGGCAGCGAGGCCGAGCCCGGCCTTGTTCTGGCGCTCGACGAGCAGCCGGGCGCGCTCTGCGAGGGGCTGGCGCTGCGCGCTGCCGAGGGCACGGAGGAGGCGACCATCGCCTATCTGCGTGAGCGCGAGCTGATCTCCTCGGCCTATCTCGAGAAGATGCTGCACGTGGATCTGCAGGACGGTCGGCGGGTCGAGGCGGTGACCTACGTGATCGACGCGGCCCACGTGCAATATTGCGGTGGCCTGCCGCTCGAGGAGCAGGCGGCGATCATCGCGCGCGCCGTTGGCGGGCGCGGCCCCAACACCGAATATCTCTACAACACCGCCGCCCATCTCGACGAATTGGGCATACCCGATGCCGAGTTGCACTGGTTGCGCGACCGCGTGCGGCAGCTTGTGGATATCGGCTTGGCTTGATGCGGCCCCCGCAATAGGGTCGGGCCAACGCGAACCACTTTCTCAGGGACTTAGATGCACAAGGCCGATTTCCAGGCAGAACCGCATTTCAGCCAGCCGTTCCGCCAGATCGCCATGATGCTGGCGGTGCTGGGCCTTTGCGTGGCCGGCGGCTTCGTGGCGCTGCCGCGGGTGCTGCCGGTGGTCGAGGCCAACCCCTGGCTCAACGGCTTCATCATCTTCGTCTTCCTGCTCGGGGTCGTGGCCTGCTTCCTCCAGGTGGCGCAGCTGATCCAGTCGGTGCGCTGGATCGAGCATTTCGTCACCGATCGCGATGCCGGCAACACGCCGCCGCGCCTGCTGGCGCCGCTTGCGGCCCTGCTGCGCCGCCGCGACCGGCGGATGCAGATCACCACCAGCTCGACCCGCTCGATCCTCGACTCGGTGGCCACCCGGATCGACGAGGCGCGCGAGATCACCCGCTACCTCGTCTCGCTGCTGATCTTCCTCGGCCTCCTGGGCACCTTCTACGGCCTCGCCACCACGGTGCCGGCGCTGGTCGACACCATCCGCAGCCTCGCCCCCAGCGAGGGCGAGACCAACATGGAGGTGTTCACCCGCCTGATGTCGGGGCTGGAGAGCCAGCTTGGCGGCATGGGCGTGGCCTTCGCCTCCTCGCTGCTGGGCCTGGCCGGTTCGCTGATCGTCGGTCTGCTCGAGCTTTTCGCCGGGCACGGCCAGAACCGCTTCTACCGCGAGCTCGAGGAATGGCTCAGCACCATCACCAAGCTCAGCTTCTCGGGCGATGGCGAGCAATCCAGCGACACCGGCATCGTCGAGCAGGTGCTCGACCAGATGACCGACCAGATGGAGCGCCTCACGCTGATGTTCGCGCGCGCTCAGGAGGGCCAGAACGAGGTCGATGCGCGGCTCGGGCAGCTGGCGGATTCCGTCGAGCGCATGACCGAGCGGCTCGAGGCTACGGCGCCCTCGGCCAATTCGCTGGCGCGCATCGCCGAGGGGCAGGAGCGTCTGGCCGAGGTGCTGGCCGAGCGCGAGACCTCCGAGGGGCTCGACGCCGAAAGCCGCATGCGCCTGCGCTCGATCGATGTGCAGATGCTGCGCCTGCTCGAGGAGGTCGCCGCCGGTCGTCAGGAAAGCATGGCCGAGCTGCGCACCGATCTTGCCGCGCTGAACCGAACCCTGACCAAGCTCTCGCACGCCGCCCCCGCGCAACCGCAATCGGTGACCATCCGACCGGCCCGCCCCGGCGGGTCCGGTGGCGCTGGCGGCAAGAGCGGGGCCTGATCCATGTCGCTGTCGCGACGCACCGGGGCGCGCTTCCAGGCCAATATCTGGCCCGGCTTCGTTGACGCGATGACCGGCCTGCTTCTGGTGCTGATGTTCGTGCTGACCATCTTCATGGTGATCCAGTCGGTGCTGCGGGACACCATCACCGGTCAGGAAACCGAGCTCGACCGGCTGTCCTCGGAGATCTCCGAACTGTCGCGCAGCCTCGGCCTGCAGGAGCGCCGGAACACCGCGCTGACCACCCGCATCGGCGAGCTCGAGACCACCATCGACGACGCCGAAACCCGGCTGACCGAACAGCAGAGCATCATCGCCTCGCTCACCGCCACCCGCGACCGGCAGGCCGAGGAGCTTTCCGCTGCCGCGACGCGGCTCTCGGGCTTCGAGGCGCAAGTCGCCGCCTTGCTGGCGGACCGCGACGCCGCCGAGAGCGAGATTGCCGCGCTCACCGCGACACAGGAAGAGCTCGAGGCCGCGCAGGTCGAGTTGACCTCCGAACGCGACGCGCTCGATCTGGCGCTGGCGCAGACGCGCAGCGAGGTCGACGCGCAGGAAGAGGCGGCGCGCCTTGCCGCCGCCCGGCGCGAGGCGCTCGAGGCGCTGGTCGAGGACATGCGCGCGCAAGCGGCGGATCGTGACGCCCAGATCGGCGGGCTGACTTCGCAGGTCGACGAGTTGCAGGCCGAGCTGAGCGAGGAAGAGGCGCAGCGACTGGCCGAGGCCGAGGCGGCCGCGGCCTTGCGCGCGCGGCTCGAGAGTGCCGACAGCGAGCTCACCGCGATGACCATGGCGCTCGAGGCGCAGCGCAAGCGCGCCGAGGAGACGCTGACGCTTCTGGCCGCGGCCCGCGACGCCGAGGAGGATCTCGACGCCCGCCTCGCCGCCGCGCTGTTGCGGCAGGATGAGACCGAGGCGGCGCTGCAGCGCGCCCGCGACGCGGCGGGCAATGCCGAGACCCTGCAGGACGATCTGGCGCAGGCGCAGGCCGCGCGCGCCGCCGCCGAGGCTAGCGCCGAGGACCTGCGCAGCCGTCTGGCCGCGGCGCTTGCGGGGCAGGAGGATGCGGCGATCTCGCAGGAAGAGTTGCGCGACCGGCTGGCTGCGGCGCTGGCCGCCCAGAAGGCCGCGGAGGCCGAGGCCGGCGCGCGGCTGAGCGAGGCCGAGCAACGCGCGGCGCTGCTCTCGGAGGCGCGCAGCGCGCTGTCGCAGACCGAGGAACGTGCCAGCGAGGCGGAGCGTCAGACCGAGCTGCTCAACCAGCAGGTCGCGGCGCTGCGCTCGCAGCTGTCGCAGCTGCAGGGCCTGCTCGACGACGCCAAGGCGCGCGACGCCGACGCGCAGATCCAGCTGCAGAACCTCGGCTCGGAACTCAATGCCGCGCTGGCCCGCGTCGCCGCCGAAGAGCGCCGCCGACGTCAGCTCGAGGAAGAGGAGCGCAAGCGGCTCGAGGCGCAGGCGGAGGACCTGGAGCGCTACCGCTCGGAGTTCTTCGGACGCCTGCGCGAGGTGATCGGCAATCAGGAGGGCATCCGCATCGAGGGCGACCGCTTCGTGTTTTCCTCCGAGGTGCTGTTCGCGCCGGGTGAGGCAAGCCTGTCGCCGCTGGGCGAGGGCGAGATCGCCAATATCGCCGGCATCCTGCAGCGCGTGATGGCTGACATCCCGCAGGGCATCGACTGGATTCTGCGCGTCGATGGCCACACCGACGACACGCCGCTGCGCCCCGGCGCGCGCTTTGCCGACAACTGGGAGCTCA
>NZ_JBYNAH010000108.1:0-16443 GCF_059781815.1 Salipiger sp.
CGCCCTTGGCGCAGTGGGCGCCGAGGTTGAACGGGCTGTCCCAGCCGGGCTCCTGCCCGATCCAGACGCCACCCTGAACCTCCGCCATGACGGTGCAGCCGACCGAGCAGTGGGTGCAGACGGATTTCACCGTCTTCACGTCGCCGGTGGCCGCGGTCGCGGCGGTGGCCTGGGTCACGGTGCCGCCGGTGGCGGCCACAGCCGCAAGCCCGCCGATCGCCAGACCCGAACCGCGCAGGAAGGCGCGGCGGTCAACCGAGGCGTTGGCCACCTCGGAAAGGATACTTGTCCGCTGGGGGCGTCGCGCAACCCCGTTGGTCTTTTTCCTCAACATGTTTCTCTCTCCCCTTGCGTGCTCGGCTCCCGCATGGTGCCTCGCTTGCTTGGTATTGAAGGTGCCTCGGACCGTCGGGCGTCACGCAACCAGTCGTCCTTGGCGGCAAGGCCGTCGTCCGGTCAGAACCGGGCGGCGGCGTAGTAGGCGCGGGTGTGCGCGGTGTCCTGCATCTTCGACGATGACAGGTCGGGCTCTGCGGCCTCGGCCTCGGTGCCGCCGGTGGTGGCGACGGCAACCGCCGCGAGCGGTGCGCCGGTCGAGGCCAGTTTCAGGAAGTCGCGGCGGCTCTTGGCCGTCTCGTCTTTCCGCGTCATGGAGAGACCTCCTCTCTCAGGGTTTTGGCGGTTGCCCGCCGGGATGCGGATCACTCCGCGCTCATCCGGAACGCCTCGGCCTCGATCTCCATGAAGGCCCGGCCGAGACGTCCGACCGGGGCATAGAAGACCGAGTTCTTGGCGCCCTCGAGATCCGAAAAGAAATGCGCGGCCCAGGGGCCGATATGCTTGTTGAAGAAGCTCTTCTGCTGGGCCAGCGTCGCCGGGGTGCCGAAGCGGCCGACGATCATCGCGCCCATCATCTCCATCAGCGAGGCGATGTTGTCCTCGGGCTCAAACACGTTCTCGGCGCGGGCGAGGCCGCGCGCGGTCATGTCCTGCCGCAGCTGCGCCAGCGGCTTCTCGTTGAGAAAGCCCGTCAGATAGTAGGAGGCGTAGGGCAGCAGCTCGCCGCGGCCGAGGCCGATGAAGAGGCGATTGTACTCGCTCTCGACCGCGGAGGGGCGCGAGATCTTGGCGACCTTGGCCAGCGTGGTGACCGCCTCGCCGATGGCGCCGGCATCGCCGCTGAGGCCGGCGCATTGGTCGATCAGGCCCTGATCGGCGGGGCGGGCGAGGATCAGGCCGAGGAAGTTGTAGAGATCGGCGCGCAGGCGATCCTCTTCGGCGATCTTCGGGGCTGGCTTTGCTTCGGTGGTCAGGTCGGGGGCTGCACTCATGGGGTCTTTGTCCGTCATCAGCTGGCCTCGAAGCGGAAGCGCATGCGGCGGCTGCTGGCCGGGAGCACGCTCTCTTCCTCTTCGGGAGGGGTGTCGGTTTGGGCGATCTCGGGCGCCGGTTCGGGCGTTGGCGCCTCGAACGGCGGGATCTCGGGCTGCGCCTCGATGGTCGGGCCCAGTGTCTCGGGGGCGCGTAGCGAGGTGGTTTCGGCGGGCGAGGGGGCCTCTTCCGACGCGGGCTGCGCCGCTTCGTCCTCGGCCGCGCCCTTGGCGACGTAGTCGAGATGCGCCAAGAGCCCCTTGCCGACCTGATAGGTCGTCTTGAAATCCGCCGCCGGGGTCAGAGCGGTGAAATCGGTGTCGTAATCGTTGAGCCCGTCGAGGCAGGCCAGCACCGGGTTCGAGCGCCAGAGCGTCCGGAGCGCGCGGTTCTTCAGGCGCCGGGGCAGCTGCGACTTGAGGAACTTCTGCACCATCTCGCCATCGGTGATCTCTTCGGGCAGCGGCAGGCCGGCCTCGGCCAGCAGCTCTTCATCGCTGCGCTTGGCAAGCTGAGCCTCCGCCTCGGCGCGCTGCGCTTCGATCTGGGCCTCGGTCTCGGCCTTCTGCTCGGCCTCGACGGCGGCCTTCCGGCGCGACCAGAAATCCCTCATTGCAGACGCCCCCGCTTCAGCGTGGGAGAGGCGTAGATGTCGGCCGGCTTGACGATGCGCGGGTCGCCGATGCCATCCTGCTCGCCGTCCACCTTGGCGTTCTTGCGCCGGCGCTTGACGAATTCCTCGTCCTCGTGGTGGCGCTCGACGAAATCGCCGACCCAGGCCAGCAGGCCCTGCGGCATCGGCACCTTCTCGACCACATCCTCGCCGCTGTCGCAATAATCCTGCGCCTCGTAGGGCGAGGCGGTCACGAGCGCGACCTCGAACGGGTGCTCGCCGACGATCTTGCGCATCACCACGTAGACGCTCGGCTCGCGGGCGGTGATGCCGTGCAGATAGGCCTCGGTCTCGGCGCGGTAGAGCTCGAGCGGCAGCGTGGCGGCGTGATACTCGACCGTGTCGCCCTCGCGGCGCAGCTCGCGCCAGTCGGCGGGGCCGGCGCCCGGCAGCACGGCGACCGCCCGCCAGGCATATTTGGCCCAACGGGTGACGCCGGGCGTGCGGCGCAGCACGACCCCCACGGGCATGTATTGATCGTTGCTCGGATACGCTGTCACGATGAACCTTCTTCTCCTCCGTCCTGATTGAAGCACGTAGCGGTGCCCGAGAAAGGGGCAATCGGTACACGGCGGTATTCTTTGTTCGTTCCGGGACAATTTGGGTAGTCGTCGGAGGGGCGGCGATGGCGCAGGGACAGACTGTCCAACCTGAGTATTTTGATTGGGAAAAGTGCCGCGCTGCGGCATGCGAATCACCTTGCGAGGCATGGCGCGGCAGGCGGGGCGGGGGCGGGATTTCCGCGCGGGGAATTGAGTTGAGAAGCCCTGCGAATCGAGGCTAGCTAGCGGGCGAACCGGGCGTTGACGGGGCGGCAGGGGCCGTGCTCGCGAGGAAGGACACCATGACCAAGACCTTGATAACATGCGATTGCATGGGCACCCAGTCGATCGACGCGAAGGCGTTGTCGGAGGCCACGGGATTCGAGGTGACCCCCCCTTGCAAGGCGCTCTGCACCAGCCAGATCGAGCTTGCGGCAAAGGGGTTGACGCAAGGTAATGTAGTGCTCTGCTGCACCCAGGAATCCCGGACCTTCGAGGCCCTCGCCGAGGAGCTCGATGTCGAACCCGCGCCGCTTCTGGACCTGCGCGACCGGGCCGGATGGAGTGCCGACGAGGACTCCAAACTACCCAAAATGTCCGCATTGGCGGCGGAGGCCATGCTGCCCGCGGTGCCTGAGAAATCGCTCGACGTGATCTCTGAAGGGCTGTGCCTGATCCTCGGCGCGCCCGAGGTGGCGCTCGAGGCCGCCGAACAGCTCGCGCCGCATCTCGGTGTCACCGTGCTGCTCGAGAGCGCAGGCGAGCTGCCCGACAGCCGGGCCTATGACGTCGTCACCGGGCAGCTGCGCAAGGCGCAGGGGGCGCTTGGCCAGTTCCGCGTCACCATCGACGCGCTGCGCATGATCGAGCCCGGCGGGCGCGGCAGCTTCACCCTGACCGAGCCGCGCGACGGCGGCATCTCGGAGTGCGACGTGATCCTCGACCTGCGCCGCGACGCGCCGCTGTTCCCGGCGCATGAGAAGCGCGAGGGCTATCTGCGCGCCGATCCGGGCCGCCCGCAGGCGGTGGCCGCGGCGGTGATGGCGGCGTCGCATCTCGTCGGCACGTTTGAAAAGCCGCTCTACGTCCGCACCGAGCCGCTGCTCTGCGCCCATAGCCGCGCCGGTCAGGTCGGCTGCACCTCCTGCCTCGACCTCTGCCCCACGGGCGCGATCTCGCCCGATGGCGAGCATGTCACGGTCGATCCGATGATCTGCGCCGGCTGCGGCGCCTGTTCCTCGGCCTGTCCCTCGGGGGCGATCAGCTACGACGCGCCGCCGGTGGACCTGACATTCCGCCGGGTGCAGACGCTGGCCAAGGTCTATCTCGACGCCGGAGGCACCGCGCCGCGCCTGCTGGTCCACGATGCCCACGGGGCCGAGATGATCCGGCTCTCGGCGCGCCACGGCGATGGCCTGCCGTCGGATGTCATCCCGCTCGAGATCCGCGCCATCGGCGCCTTTGGCCATGCCGAGACCGTGGCCGCGCTCGCCGCCGGCTTCGCCTCTGTGACGCTGCTGCCGGGGCCTGGGGCCGACCTTCCCGCGCTCGAGACGCAGGTTGCGCTCTCGAACGCCATCGCGGGCGGCGGCAAGGTCGCGCTGCTCGACACCCCTGATCCCGACGCCATGTCGGCGGCGCTCTACGCCGAGGAGGCGCCCGCCCCGGTCGCCACGCCGGTGCGCCCGCTGGGCACCCGGCGCCAGATCACCCGCCAGGCAGCCCGCGCCCTTCACCCGGAGGCCGAGAGCCTCGCGCTACCCGAGGGCGCGCCCTATGGTGCGGTGCTGGTCGATCAGGACGCCTGCACGCTCTGTCTCTCCTGCGTGTCGCTCTGCCCCTCGGGCGCGCTTGGCGACAACCCCGACCTGCCGCAGCTGCGCTTCCAGGAAGACGCCTGCCTGCAATGCGGGCTCTGCGCCAATGTCTGCCCCGAGGACGCCATCGGCTACGAGCCGCGGCTCTTGCTGACCGAGGAGGCCTTCGACCAGAAGGTGCTGAACGAGGAAGAGCCCTTCCCTTGCGTCGAATGCGGCACGCTCTTCGGGGTGAAATCGACCATTGACCGGATCACCGAAAAGCTTCAGGCCCATCCGATGTTCGACGGCGACAAGCTGCGGATGATCCAGATGTGTGACGACTGCCGCGTCAACGCGCAGTATCATTCCGACAACAACCCCTTCGCGGTGGGCGAGCCGAGGCGGCCGCGCACCACCGACGATTATCTCAGCAAGCGGCGCGACCACTGAGCGCGCCAGACAGGGAGGCCGATATGAGCGACGATTTCAACATGTCCATGCGCAAGTTCCTCAAGCAGGTGGGCGTCACCTCGCAGCAGGCCATCGAGGAGGCCATGCGCGGTGCCGACACCGCCGGGAAGCAGTTCAAGGTCAAGGCGGTGGTGACCATCGAAGAGCTTGGTCTGACCCACGAGGTCGACGGCGAGATCAAGGGACAGGAGTAAGACTTGCCTGCCAGCAGAGAGGCGGTTCAGGCCGTCCTGAAGAGCATCGCCGACCCGGTCGCGGGCGGCGATATCCTGTCGAGCGGCGTGGTCCGCGCGCTGAACGTCGACGCGGCGGGCGCGGTGCGTTTCGTGATGGAGATCCCGCCGAGCGCCAGCACCGCCTACACCAAGGTCAAGGACGCGGCCGAGGCGGCGCTGAAGGCCGCCGAGGGCGTCGCGTCGGTGTCGATCGTGATGACCGGCCACACCGAGAAGGCGCCGCCCGAGCTGCGCGCCCGCAAGGCCGAGCCGCAGGGGCCGCAGAAGATCCCCGGCGTCAACCACATCATCGCCATTGCCAGCGGCAAGGGCGGGGTGGGCAAGTCGACCGTGTCGTCGAACCTCGCCTGCGCGCTGGCGCAGCAGGGCCGGCGCGTCGGCCTGCTCGATGCCGATGTCTACGGGCCGAGCCAGCCGCGGATGCTGGGCGTTTCGGGCCGCCCGGCGAGCCCCGATGGCAAGACCATCCTGCCGCTGCGCAACCACGGCGTCACCATGATGTCGATCGGCCTTATGACCAACGATGATCAGGCGGTGGTCTGGCGCGGGCCGATGCTGATGGGCGCGCTGCAGCAGATGATGATGCAAGTGCAATGGGGCGCGCTCGACGTGCTGCTTGTCGATCTGCCGCCCGGCACCGGCGACGTGCAGATGACGCTGAGCCAGAAGGCGCAGGTCGATGGCGCCATCGTGGTCTCGACGCCGCAGGACGTGGCGCTTCTGGATGCGCGCAAGGGCATCGACATGTTCAAGCAGCTGAACGTCCCGCTGCTTGGCATGATCGAGAATATGTCGACCCATATTTGCTCGGCCTGCGGCCACGAGGAGCATGTCTTTGGCCATGGCGGTGTCGCCGCCGAGGCCGCCAAGCTCGGCGTTCCGCTGCTGGCCGAGATCCCGCTCGACCTGCAGATCCGGCTGGCCTCGGACGGCGGCGCGCCGATCGTGGTAAGCCAGCCCGACAGCGGGCAGGCCAAGGCGTTTCACGACGTCGCCGCGGCGCTGGTGGCGAAGGGGGTGGCATGAGCGCGGCCGAGGCACTGGCGTTTCCGCCGCTGCTCTGGGGCGAGGAGGTCTCGACCGACGCTTTTGAGCACGCCTGCCAGCGCGCGCTTCTCGGCTGCGATGCGGGGCTGGTGGCCTACCGCGTCACCGCCAGCGTGGCGCAGGCGGCGCTGGTCTTTGCCCCCGAAGTGCCGCTGCGCGAGGCGATGGCGATGCTGCCGCTCTGCGGCGTGGGCTTCCAGAACGCGCTTGGCGTGATGGCGCCGCCCGAGGTCGCCGTGCATCTCGACTGGGATGGCGGCATCCGGGTCAACGGGGCTGCCTGCGGACGCTTCCGCGCCATGGCCGCGAGCACCGATCCCGAGGCCGTGCCCGACTGGCTGGTCATCGGCTTCACCCTGCCGCTCATTCCCGCCAGCGACCGCCCCGGCGACACGCCCGACCAGACCTCGCTCTATGCCGAGGGCTGCGCCGAGGTCGCGCCGCACGCGCTGATCGAGGCCTGGGCACGGCACAGCCTCAACTGGATCAACCGCTGGGACGAGGAGGGCAACCGCGCCCTGCATTCCGAGTGGCGCGGTCTGGCGCAGGACATGGGCGAAGAGGTCTCCCGCGACGGTCTCACCGGCACCTTCCTCGGCGTCGACGAAGCCTTCGGCATGTTGCTGCGCGACGGCGAGACCACCCATCTGATCCCGCTGACTACCGTTCTGGAGCCCGCCCCATGAAGCTTGCCCGCGCCATCCATTTCGACGAGAGCGACATGCGCGTCTATGCCTCGCCGGCCCGCACAGGCGAGTGGTGCATCTCGGGCGGGTTCGAGTTCTCCAACTGGACCGAGGGCGACCTGACCGGCAAGCCGCGCCAGGCCTTTTCCAACGGCTGGCTCGGGCTCGAGACCTTCGGCCGGGTGACCTTTGTCGCCGTGACCGCGCTGGAGCCCGCCGAACTCGAGGCGCTGACCGATCAACTGGCCGAGCATTTCGTGACCTATTACGGGGCGCCCTCCACCGAGGCCGCACGCCCGGTGGCGCAGGAGGAGCTGGCTCAGATGGTCGCGCTCTGCGACGATCACGCGCCCAACACGCTGCTGACCGTGGCGCGCGAGCTCAGCGAGTCCGGCGTGCGCGAGGCCTACCGGGTGATCGAGAGCAGCGATGCGGGGCTCGACCAGTTCGCCATCCACGGCTCGCTCGACGACGAGCCGCACCATCACTGATCCGCGCTGACCACGCGCCGGGGCCGTGCTAGGCTCGGCCCCGATGAGCTTCAGGACCCGCCCGAGGACCGCCACCCGATGACCACCGTTCGCCTGCGCCTGCTGATCCTTGCGCTGGCACCGTTGGTGCTGTTGATGCCGCTCTTGCTGCTGCTTGGCATGACGCGCTGGACCGGCGATTACGACAAGGTTCTGGCGGCCAACGTGCAGAGCGACCTGCGCATCGCCGAGCAATATCTCTCGCACCTGATGACCCGCACCGGCGAGGAACTGACCGGGGTGGCGGAGTCGCTGGCCTTCGACGCCGCCTTCGGGGGCAACGGTCCCGACCCGCGCTTTCTTGACGCCAAGCGCACCGAGCTAGGGCTGGATTTCCTTTACTACCTGCCATCGGACCCGAGCGACGGCATCGGCAGCCGCTGGCCGGTGATCGACGCCGCCCGCCGCGGCCGCGCCGAGACCGCCATCGACATCTTCCCGCCCGAGGTGCTGGCGGCGCTGCCGGGCAATCTCGAGACCCGCGCCCGCATCGACCTGATCGAGACCACCGCCGCAGTGCCCACCGACCGGCAGGTCGAGGACCGCGGCATGGTGGTGCACGCGGCGAGCCCGGTGCGCCTGCCGGGCCACGAGGGCGTGCTGGTGGGGGGCATCCTGCTCAACGGCAATCTCGGCTTCATCGACGCGATCAACGCGCTGGTCTATCTCAACCCGGTCACCGGCGGCACGCGGCAGGGCACCGCGACGCTGTTTCTCGACGACGTGCGCATCTCGACCAACGTGCGGCTCTTCGAGGATGTGCGCGCGCTCGGCACGCGGGTCTCGGCCTCGGTGCGGCAGGCGGTGCTCGACGAGGGCCAGACATGGCTCGACCGTGCCTTCGTGGTCAACGATTGGTATATCTCGGGCTACCTGCCGCTCACCGACAGCTTCGGGGAGCGGGTCGGGATGCTCTATGTGGGCATTCTCGAGGCGCCCTTCGCGCAGGCCAAGCGCGACGCCTATCTCTGGATGATGGCCGCCTTCGCCGGCGTGCTGCTGCTCTCGGCGCCGGTCTTCCTTTGGATGGCCAAAGGCATCTTCGCGCCGCTGGAGCGCATGACGCAGACCATGCGCCGGGTCGGACGCGGCAACCTTGCGGCGCGCATCGGGCCGGTCGGGGCGCGCGACGAGATCGGGCAGGTGGCGGCGCATCTCGACGACCTGCTCGACCAGGTGCAGGACCGCGACCTGAAGCTGCGCGCCTGGGCCGAGGAGCTGGAAGACCGCGTCGACACCCGCACCGCCGAGCTGCGCGAGGCCAATGCCAAGCTCGAAGAGACCTTCCGGCAGCTGGTGATGAGCGAGAAGCTCGCTGCCATCGGCGAGATCACCGCCGGGGTGGCACATGAGATCAACAACCCGATGGCGGTGATCCAGGGCAATGTCGACGTGATCCGCATGGAGCTTGGCGAGGATGCGGGCAAGGTCGAGACCGAGCTTTCGCTGATCGACCGTCAGGTGACCCGCATGGAGGCCATCGTCGGCAAGCTGCTGAGGTTCGCCCAGCCCTCGGAATATGCCGACTGCGCCGAGACGGTGGCGCTGGCGCCGGTGGTCGAGGACGCGCTGATGTTGGTCGATCACGCGCTGAGCAAGGGCGCCATCGAGGTGCAGACCGACTTGCCCGCGCTGCCGCCGGTCGCGATCGACGCGGGCGAGATGCAGCAGGTGGCGATCAACCTGATCCTCAACGCGGCGCAGGCCATGGCGGGGCGCGGTCAGCTCTGGCTGAGCCTCACGGAGGCGACGCGCGACGGTATTGCGGGCGTGGCGCTGACCGTGCGCGACAGCGGGCCGGGCATCGCGGAAGGGGCGCTGGCCTCGCTCTTCGACCCGTTCTTCACCACAAGGCGCGGCGAGGGCACCGGGCTTGGCCTCTCGATCTCGCAGAGCATCGTGCAGGGCGCGGGCGGGATCATCACGGCAGGCAATGCCGAAACCGGCGGGGCGGTGTTCACCGTCTGGCTGCCGGTGGCCGAGTAGGGCCGCGGGATGGACAGCGAACAGGAGCCGACTTATCTGATGACCATGGATTGGGATCACGAACTCGACGCGCGCGGGCTGCTCTGTCCGCTTCCGGTGCTGAAAGCGCGCAAGCGCCTGCAGGGCATGACCAGCGGGCAGGTGCTGCGCATCCTCGCCACCGACCCGGCGGCGGTGATCGACGTGCCGCATTTCTGCACTGAAGCCGGGCACGCCTTTCTCGGCGCCTCCGAGGGGGAAGACGCGCAGGTCTACCTGATCCGCAAGGCCTGAGGCCTGCGTCAGACCAGCCCGAAGGACGCGTAGGGGATGTAGCGCACCGGCGTGCCGGGCGTGATTTCCACGGCCTCGTCCGGCAGCTCGACCAGCCCGTCCGCCCATGACAGCCCGCTGATCCGGCCCGAGCCTTCCGAGGCGAACACCTCCGCATGACCCTCTTCGGTGAGCCGCGCGCGCAGGTATTCGCGGCGGCCCGGTTTCTTGCGCTTGGAGAAGGCGGCGGGGACGGTGAAGCCGCGCGGCGTGCTCCAGCCCGCGCCCGCCATCAGCGACAGGGCGGGGCGGGCGAAGACCAGCGCGCAGACCAGCGCCGCCACCGGGTTGCCCGGCAGGCCGAAGACCGGGGTGCCGTTCCACATGGCGAGCGCCAGCGGTCGTCCCGGCTTCAGCGCGATGCGCCAGCTCGAAAGCGTGCCGCGCTCGCGCAGCAGGGCCGAGACGTGATCCTCATCGCCCGCCGAGGCGCCGCCGGAGGTCAGGATGACATCGGCCTTGCGCGCGCCCTCGTCGAGCCGTGCGGCGATTTGGTCGCGGTCGTCGGGCACGTGGCCCAGATCCACCGCCTCGCATTGCCAGCCCGAGGCCAGCGCCAGCAGCATGGGTCGGTTGGCGTCCCAGATCTGGTGCGGTTCGGCGGGGCGGTCGGGGGCGGCGACGATCTCGTCGCCGGTTGAGAGCACACCGACGCGCAGCGGGCGGTGCACCGGCAGCTCGGCAATGCCGAGCGCCGAGGCCAGCGCCAGATCGGGGGCCCGGAGGCGGCGGCCCTTGGGCAGGGCTGGATCGCCGGCAGCGACGTCCTCGCCAGCCTTGCGGGTGTTGGCGCGAGGTTTGACGGGGCCGTCGAAGACCACGGTGGTGCCGTCTGTATTGGTGTCTTCCTCGAGCACCACGGTGTCGACCCCCTCGGGCAGGATCGCGCCGGTCAGGATGCGGATGGCGTGGCCCTTCGGGACGGAGTGCGGGTAGGGCTGGCCGGCGGCGGCGCGGCCCGCCACCAGCGGCAAGCGCTGGATGCCATCGCCGGTGGCCGCGTGGGCAAAGCCGTAGCCATCCACCGCCGAGTTGGGCATTGGCGGGTTCGAACGTTTCGCCGTCACATCCGCCGCCAGCACCCGGCCCGCGGCGCGCGAGGTCGGCAGGGTTTCGAGGCCCGTCACCGGGTGCAGCGCGGCGCGAAGCTTTGCCAGCGCGGCGTCGACAGGGACCCACGCAACGCCTTGCGGCATGGCAAAGCAATCATCGCGGAGGCGGGGCGGCATCAGGTCTGAATCGGGCATGTCTTTCAGGGCATTGGGCGCGGGATGGGCGGCGCGGGCGGCGACTTCGAGCAGGGTCTCGTGGTTGAGGCCGAGGATCCAGCCTTCCTCGGCATCTCCCTCGCGGGTCATGGCGTCGAGCTGGCGCGGCTCGAGCTCCGCCAGCGCGCCGGCGAGCACGCGGACCTGGGCGCGGTCCTTGATCTCGTCGGTCTGGCTCAGCGCCGCCACTGTGGGGGCGATCAGCGAGGGGAAGAGCTCGACGAGGGTGATCGGAGCATCGTGGCGTTCGAACGGGCGCACGGCGAGATCGGCGCCGAAGCGGTCGCGCAGCGATTGCAGCCGGGCGATGCCGAGCAGCGCCTGCGAGCCGACCGAGCCGGTGGTGAAGAGCTTCCAGACCGGCTGCGCGCCCTTGGTCTTGTCGCAGGTGCGGCGCTCGGTCATGCCGTGGCCGTCGCGCAGGGTGCCCTTGCTTGGCAGGCGCGGGTCGTCGAGGCTCTCCGGGCAGCCCCAGAACGGGCCGATGCCGGGGAAGAGGTCGTTGAGCCCGGCGGCGACAGCGAAGCGGTTGTTGGCGTTGTCGGGCGCGTCTTCGATGCGGTCGCTCAGGGCGCGCCAGAGTGCCAGCGGGTCGGCCTCGCCGCAAACGGCTTTCGCAAAGCCGCGCGGGTAGCCGAAGGGGAAGTCGAACCCGGCCAGCACCCGGCGCCCGGCGGCGCGCTCGGCCTCGAAGAGCACGGCGAGGGTCTCGGTCGCGTCATGGCGAGTGCGGTGGTAGCTGGTCTCGACCCCTGCCACGCCGCGCCGCGCCACGCCGATCCAGATCGCGTCTTTCGAGGGCTTCGCAGGCGAAGGCGACGAGGCTCCGGACCAGTCGATCACGGCGATGGTGTCGAAGCTCACAGCCCCACCTCGCGCAGGATGAAATCGGCGATGGCGGTGGTGTCGTCGAGATCGAAGCGGGGCAGGGCGGTCTCGATGGCGCTGTCGGCGGCGACGGCGCGGATGCTTGGATTGTCGGGTGAGAGCAACGGCTTGCCGGTCTCGGCGCGGTGCGCCTCGATCTTGGGATGGGCCTCGCGCTTGTAGCCCTCGATGAGGATCAGATCGACGGGCGAGAGCTTGCCGAGCAGCTCCGAAAGCGGCGGCTCGGGCGCGTCGCGCAGCTCGTGCATCAAGGCCCAGCGGTGGGGCGAGGCGAGCAGCACCTCGCGCGCGCCGGCCTCGCGGTGGCGAAAGCTGTCGCGGCCGGGCTGGTCGACATCGGTGCTGTGATGGGCGTGCTTGATCGTCGAGACGCTGAGCCCACGGGCGCAGATCTCGGACACGAGCCGCTCCATCAGCCCGGTCTTGCCGCAGTTCTTGCTGCCGGTGACGCCGTAGATCCTCATGCCGCCAGCTCGCGCGCCCGGGCGAGATCCTCGGGGGTGTTGACATTGAAGAACGGGTCGAAGGGCTCGGCAGGGAACAGCGCCTCGCCGGCGCCGTGGTGGTCGGTCCAGAGCACGACCTTGCGCAGACCCTCCTCCAGCGCTGCGCGCAGGTCGTCGGCCAGCGCCACCGGCCAGAGGCCGAAGGTCGGGTGGCGGTTGATGCGCTTGCCGCCGCCGGATTTCAGCGCCTCGTCGCCCGAGCGCGGCGTGCAGGCCAGCGCCAGCGGGTGCGGCGCGTCTTCGGCGGCGAGCAGCAACTGAGGCACCAGATCGCAGGGGAAGAACGGCGTGTCGGCGGCGACGGTGACGATGCTGTCGGCGCCCTGCCGGGCGGCCCAGTCGAGCCCGGCGAGCACGCCCGCCAGAGGCCCCGGAAAGCCCGCGATGCTGTCGGGCAGCACCGGCAGGCCGTAGCCCGCAAAGCGTTCCGCATCGCCGTTGGCGTTGAGCGCCACTTCGGCCACCTGCGGCGCCAGCCGGTCGATGACCCGTTGCAGGAGCGGCGCGCCGCCGATCTCCAGCAAGCCCTTGTCGCCGCCGCCCATGCGCGTGGCGAGCCCGCCCGCGAGGATGACCCCGAGCGGCTGTTGCACGGCCCGGCTCATTCCGCGGCCTTCCGGCGCGACTTGCGGTCTTCGTCGGGCACGCTTGCCGGGTCGACATCGCGCAGGAGCCGCTCTTCGCCGGAGAGGCAGACGAAGCGCTGGCCGCGCATCCGGCCGATCAGCGTCAGACCGACCTGCCGGGCGATCTCGACGCCCCAGGCGGTGAAGCCCGAGCGCGAGGCCAGCACCGGGATGCCCATCAGCGCGGTCTTGATCACCATCTCCGAGGTTAGCCGGCCGGTGGTGTAGAGGATCTTGTCCTGCGCCCCGATCCCGTGGCGGAACATGAAGCCCGAGATCTTGTCGACGGCGTTGTGCCGTCCGACATCCTCCATGTAGACCAAGGGCTTGTCGCCCTGGCACAGCACCGTGCCGTGGATCGCGCCGGCCTCGAGATAGAGCGAGGGCGTGGTATTGATCTCTTTCGCCAGAGCATAGAGCCACGAGCTGCGCACCTGCGCGTCCGGCAGGGTGAGCCCCTCGAGCCCCTCCATCATGTCGCCAAAGACGGTGCCGACGGCGCAGCCCGAGGTGCGGGTCTTCTTCTGCACCTTCTCCTCGTAGGAGGTCTCACGCGCGGTGCGCACCACCACGGTCTCGATCTCGTCGTCGTAATCGACGCCGGTCACCACGTCATCGGCGCGCAGCATGCCCTGATTGCGCAGGAACCCCAGCGCCAGATACTCGGGATGGTCGCCGATGGTCATCGCGGTGACGATTTCCTGCCGGTTGAGATAGATCGTCAGCGGACGCTCCTCGACCACCGCGATCTCGGTCGGGGCGCCGGTCTGGTCGGTGCCCGAGATGCGCCGGGTGAGGCGCGGATCGGTGGGATTTGGGAGCAGCGGCAAGTTTGGCATGGGTTGGATTTTCTTGCCTCCTCTGGCCTGTGCGCCGGGCATCTTGTAACGTGCCCGGACCAGTTGCAAGGGGATGGGGATGCTTGGATACGTGACCGGTCTGGGCCGCGGCGAGGTCGACGGGCTGATGCGCGAGGTGGCGCAGCGTCTGCGCGCCGACGGGCTGCCGCTTGCGGGCGCGGTGCAGCACAATATCGAGACCGGGCCCGACACCAAGTGCCACATGGATCTCGAGGTGCTGACCGGCACCGACGTGGTGCGCATTTCTCAGGATCTGGGCGCGCTGTCGCGCGGCTGCCGGCTCGATCCGCAGGGGCTCGAGCGGGTGGTGGGGCTGGTGAGCGCGGGGCTCGAGAAGGGCGCGGCGCTGCTGCTGGTGAACAAGTTCGGCAAGCAGGAGCTTGACGGGCGCGGCTTCCGCCCGGTGATCGCCGAGGCCCTGAGCGCCGGCGTGCCGGTGCTGGTGGCGGTCAATCAGGGCAACCTCGATGGTTTCCTCGCCTTCGCCGAGGATCTTGCGCAGCCGCTGCCCACCGATGTGGAGGCGGTGAGCGCGTGGTGTCTCGAGCGGATCGGCGAGGCCGCCACGGCCTGAGGACAGGCGGCCGCCGGCAGGGGTGGCGCCCCGGCGCGTGACCTCTGCGAGAGCGGCTTCATTTTCCCTGCAAGATTTGCGCATATGGGCGTGCGATGCTTTGGTCCCGCCTGTCTCTTACCGGAAAGCTCTTCGTCGCGGTGGTGACGCCGGTGATCCTTGCCGTCCTGCTGATCGCGGCGGCGATGGCCTACAGCATGCGCGAGGGCTTTGGCCAATACCTGCTGGAATCCGAAATCGCCCTGTTCGAGGATCTCGCCGATGCGCTGGCTGCCTCGCCCGGCGCGTCGGAGGGATGGCCTGAGCTGCGCGATGCGGCGCGCTGGCGGGCGCTGGTCGACCGTTATCACACCCCCAAGGCCGACCGCAGGACCGACCCGATCCGCCGCCCGACACCGCGCGCCCGCCCGGCCCGGGACCGAAGCCGTTTCAGGAGCGGCTTGCGCTGGTCGCGGCGGACGGAACCCGGCTTGCCGGGGTCGGAGACGGGCCGAACTGGGCCGAGTTGCCGATCCGCGACGCGTCGGGCCGCGATCTGGCCAGCCTGCGGTTCTACGGCTTCGGCGAGCCTCCGACCGCGCCGGGGAGGCTGTTCCTGCGCCGCCAGCTCCGGACCATCGCGGGGATCGCGGTGATCGCCTTGGTCTGCGCATCGCTGGTGGCCTTCCTCACCGCGCGGCAGTTCCTCATGCCGATCCACCGCATCGGCGCGCATGTGGCGCGGCTCGCCGCAGGCGACCTCTCGAGCCGGCTCGAGGTCGAACGCCGCGACGAGCTGGGTCGGATGATGACCGACCAGAACGCGCTGGCCCGCAGTCTCGAGGAAAACCGGCGGCGCGAGCGGCAATGGGTGTCGGACACCTCGCACGAGCTCAAGACCCCGCTCTCGGTGCTGCGCGCCGAGATCGAGGCGATGCAGGATGGCATTCGCAAGGCGACGCCGGACACGCTTGGCGCGATGCATCAGGCGGTGA
Source organism: Salipiger sp. (assembly GCF_059781815.1). NCBI lineage: Bacteria > Pseudomonadati > Pseudomonadota > Alphaproteobacteria > Rhodobacterales > Roseobacteraceae > Salipiger > Salipiger sp. The sequence goes on from NZ_JBYNAH010000108.1 coordinate 15,350, forward strand.
TGCGGCTGTCGCGGCTGGTCGACGATCTGCGGCTTCTGGCCTCGGGCGACGAGGCCCGGCTGCAGCTTCGGCGCGGGCGGGTGGATCTGGCGGCAGTGCTCCGGGCCGGCTGTGCCGATGCCCGCAAGAGCGCGCTCTGCGCCGGGCTGGACTGGCGCATCGAGGCCGAAACCCCGGTGATGATCGACGGCGATCCGGGCCGGCTGCGGCAGGTGATCGACAACCTGCTGAGCAATGCCTGCCGCTACACCGACGCCCCCGGCTGCATCGTCGCGAGTTGCCATGTTCGGGACGGCAGCGCCGAGCTTTGCGTCGAGGACAGCGCGCCCTGCCTGCCGGAGAAGAGCCTGCCGCGGCTCTTCGACCGCTTCACGCGGGCCGAAACCTCGCGCTCGCGCGACCATGGCGGCTCGGGGCTTGGCCTGTCGATCTGCCAGCCGCTGGTAGCGGCGCATGGCGGCAGCATCGAGGCCGAGCCCTCGGAGCTTGGCGGCCTGCGCCTCGTCGTGCGCCTGCCCATGACTACGGAGTTACAGGAATGACCAACGCCCCTCGCAGAATTCTGATCGTCGAGGATGAACGTGCCCTTTCAGAGGTGGTGCGCGACTACCTGCTTGCCGCCGATATGGAGGTGGATCTTCTCAACGAGGGCATCGGCGCCGTCGAGCGGGCGCTGTCGGGGCGCTACGACCTTCTGGTGCTCGACCTGATGCTGCCGGGGGTGGACGGCATGACGATCTGCCGCGAGATCCGCCGCCGCAGCGATCTTCCGATCATCATGACGACCGCCAAGGTCGAGGAGATCGACCGCCTGCTCGGGCTCGAGATGGGGGCCGACGACTACCTCTGCAAGCCCTATTCCCCGCGCGAGCTGGTCGCGCGCATCAAGGCGGTGCTGCGGCGCTACCCCGCGCCGGCGGTCGCGTCCGAGCCTTCCACGAGCCGGCTCAGGCTCGACCGCGAGGCGTGGCGCGCCACGGTGGACGGCGAACGGCTCGACCTGACGCGGCGCGAGTTCGCCCTGCTCGACGCGCTGGCGGCGCGGCCGGGCAAGGTGTTCTCGCGCGATCAGTTGCTCGACCTCGCCTTCCCGG
>NZ_JBYNAH010000109.1:0-16356 GCF_059781815.1 Salipiger sp.
TTCCAAGCCGCGCGGCGGCGCTTATGTGGCGCTGCAGACAAAGGAGCCGAGACATGCCCAGCGAGACCGACAGCCTGCAGGAACGCATCGCCCATCTTGACCGCGCGGTCGAGGATCTCTCGGAGACCGTGGCGCGGCAGGATCGCGAGATCGCGCTGCTCACCCGCCGCGTGGCGCTGCTGCTCGAGCGCGAGGCGGCGCGGCAGGACGAGGGCACCGGAGGCGTGGTGATGGGCGACGAGCGCCCGCCGCATTACTGAGCCCGGCGCGCGGGCTCAGAAATCCTCCACCGCCATCACCCCGTCGAGCGATTTCACCGCGCCCTTGATCTCGGGGGTGACGGGGAATTCCTGCTTCAGATCCATCTCGACCTCGCCCGGCAGGCCGGCGCCTGCAAAGCATAGCCGCACCGGGCCGCGCCCGGCGCGCGGCATCTGCTCGGCGGCGCGGCCTAGCACCGAGGCGACCTGCGCCACGGTGTCGGGGGTCTCGATATAGATCTTCATTCCCGCCGCGCCGGCATCGGCGACCACCTGCTCGACCGGGCCGAAGGAGCGCGCCAGCAGCTTCAGCTGGTCCGATTCCATTGTCGCCTCGACGGTGACCACCACCTTGGTGCCGGTCTCCAGCAGGTCGCGCGCCTTCTCCAGCGTGTCCGAGAAGATCGTCACCTCGTAGGCGCCGCTCGGGTCCGAGAGCTGGGCAAAGGCGAAGCGGTTGCCCTTGGCCGACTTGCGCTCCTGCCGGCCCGCCACCACCCCGCCCATCTTGGCGATGCAGGCGCCGCCGCGGGCCTTGTCCTCGACCTCGTCCAGCGTCAGCACGTCGCGCCTCTTGAGCGCCGGCATGTAATCGTCGAGCGGGTGGCCCGAGAGGTAGAAGCCGATCGCCTTGAACTCCTCCGAGAGCCGCTCGGCGGGCAGCCAGTCGGGCGCCGGCGAGAGCCGCGGCTCGGGCAGGTCGTCGCCGGCCTCGCCGAAGAGCGAGACCTGCGCCGAGGCCTTCTGCTCGTGGATTGCCGCGGAATAGGCGACCAGCGCGTCGAGCGATTCGAAGATCCGGCGGCGGTTGCGGTCGAGCTGGTCGAAGCAGCCGGCCCGCGCCATCATCTCCAGCGGCCGCTTGCCGACGCGCTTGAGATCGACCCGGCGGGCGAAATCGTAGACATTGACGAAGGGCTTGTCGGGGCTCTTCGGGTCCTCGGGCACCGCGCGCCGCCCCTCGACCACCAGCCGCATCGCATCGAGCCCGACATTCTTCAGCGCGCCGAGCGCATAGACCAGCTTGCCCTCCTCGACATCGAAGCTCGCCTGCGAGCGGTTCACGCAGGGCGGGATGTAGTCGAGCTTGAGCCCCTTCTTGGCCTCGTAGAAATAGATCGAGAGCTTGTCGGTGAGATGGATGTCGCAGTTCATCACGCCGGCCATGAACTCGACCGGGTGGTTGGCCTTGAGCCAGGCCGTCTGGTAGCTCACCACCGCGTAGGCGGCGGCGTGGGACTTGTTGAAGCCGTAGTTGGCGAATTTCTCGAGCAGGTCGAAGACCTCGGTGGCCTTCTTCTTGTCGACGCCGTTCTTGGCCGCGCCGGTCTCGAATTTCGGACGCTCGGCGTCCATCGCCTCCTTGATCTTCTTGCCCATGGCGCGGCGCAGCAGGTCGGCGCCGCCGAGCGAGTAGCCGGCCATCACCTGGGCGATCTGCATCACCTGTTCCTGGTAGACGATGATGCCCTGGGTTTCGGCGAGGATGTGGTCGATCGAGGGGTGGACCGAGGTGATCTCGCGCTGGCCGTTCTTGACCTCGCAATAGACCGGGATGTTCTCCATCGGGCCCGGACGGTAGAGCGCCACCAGCGCCACGATGTCCTCGATGCAGGTCGGCTTCATGCGCTTGAGCGCATCCATCATGCCGGTACTTTCCACCTGGAACACGGCGACGGTCTTGGCCGAGGCGTAGAGCTTGTAGGTCTTCTCGTCATCCAGCGGGATGAGGTTCATCTGGTTCTCGCCGCCCTCGGCCGGCTCGTAGAGCTGGGTGCCGTCGGCGGCGACATGGATCGGGCGGCCGGACTTGAGGATCAGGTCGACGGCGTTCTGGATCACCGTGAGCGTCTTGAGGCCGAGGAAGTCGAACTTCACCAGGCCGGCCTGTTCGACCCATTTCATGTTGAACTGGGTCGCCGGCATGTCCGAGCGCGGATCCTGGTAGAGCGGAACCAGCTCGTCGGTCGGGCGGTCGGCGATCACCACGCCGGCGGCGTGGGTGCCGGCGGAGCGCAGCAGCCCCTCGACCTGCATGCCGTATTTCAGCAGCCGGTCGACGACCTCCTCGCGCTCGGCCTCCTCGCGCAGGCGCGGCTCGTCCTGCAGCGCCTTCTCGATCGAGACGGGCTTGACGCCCTCCACGGGGATCATCTTCGACAGCCGGTCGACCTGGCCGTAGGGCATCTGCAGCACCCGGCCCATGTCGCGCACCGCGGCCTTCGAGAGCAGCGCGCCGAAGGTGATGATCTGGCCGACCTTGTCGCGGCCGTATTTCTCCTGAACGTAGCGGATCACCTCTTCGCGGCGGTCCATGCAGAAGTCGATGTCGAAGTCCGGCATCGAGACGCGTTCGGGGTTGAGGAAGCGCTCGAAGAGCAGCGAATAGCGCAGCGGGTCGAGGTCGGTGATGGTCAGCGCGTAGGCCACGAGGCTGCCCGCGCCCGAGCCCCGGCCGGGGCCCACGGGGATGTCGTGATCCTTGGCCCATTTGATGAAGTCGGCAACGATCAGGAAGTAGCCCGGAAAGCCCATGCCCTCGATGATGCCGAGCTCGAAATCGAGCCGTTCCTGATACTGCTCGGGCGTTACCGCGTGGGGGATCACCGCGAGGCGCTTCTGCAGGCCCTCATTGGCCTGACGGCGCAGTTCGACGACCTCGTCATCGGCGAATTTCGGCAGGATCGGGTCGCGGCGATAGGCCATGAAGGCGCAGCGCTTCGCGATCTCGACGGTGTTCTCCAGCGCCTCGGGCAGATCGGCGAAGAGCGTCGCCATCTCCTGCGGGGTCTTGAGGTAATGCTGCGGCGTCAGCCGCCGGCGCGGCTCCTGCTGGTCGACATAGGCGCCCTCGGCGATGCAGATCATCGCGTCATGGGCCTCGTACATGTTTTCCTTGGGGAAATACACGTCGTTGGTGGCGACCAGCGGAAGGCCCATCTCGTAGGCCATCTCCACATGGCCGCGCTCGGTCAGGCGCTCGGCCTCGGGCAGGCCGTCCTCGCCCGGGTGGCGCTGCAGCTCGACATAGAGCCGGTCGTGATAGATCTGGTGCAGGCGGGTCAGCAGGGTCTGGGCCGCGGCGCGGTGGTTCTCGCGCAGCAGGCGGCCCACCGGGCCGTCGGGGCCGCCCGAGAGGCAGATCACCCCCTCGCCATAGGTCTCGAGCTCATCCAGAAGCACATGCGGCAGCTCGCCATCGCGCCGCAGGTAGAGGCACGAGTTGAGTTTCATCAGGTTCTCGTAGCCGCGTTCGTTCTGCGCCAGAAGCACCACCGGCGCCGGCGGTTTCGGGCGCTCGCCGGGGGCCGGCTGCACGTAGCGCAAATCGACTTGGCAGCCGACGATCGGCTGCACCCCGGCGCCGCTCGCGGTCACCGAGAACTCGAGCGCGGAGAACAGGTTGTTGGTGTCGGTCACCGCAACGGCGGGCATCTCCATCGCCTCGCAGAGGCCGGGCAGCTTCTTGAGCCGGACGGCGCCCTCGAGCAGGGAATATTCGGTGTGAACGCGGAGGTGGATGAATCGGGGATCTGCCATGTGCCCGACCTTATGGTGCGCCCGCGCCCGGCGGAAGACCCGACTCACCCCTCGGGCACCGGCCCGCCGAGTCGACGCAAAGGCGGCGCGAAACACCCGCAAGCCGGGGGATTCCAAGGCAATCAACACATTTCGACAGCAAGTCTGCCCAAATTTCTCCCCGGTTTCTCAGGAATTTGATCGCTGTGAACCAATCTCCCCCTCCGCGGCGCCTTGTGTTGCGCTTCGGTCCTCCTTAGACGGTCGGCGTTTCTCCCCCTCCGAGCGCGGCATATGGCAATGAACAAGGCACTCGATTCCTTTTCCCCCGACATCACAAGCATGACCTTCGCCGAAACCGGCGCCGGGCTCATGCCCTCTCATGAACAGGTGTCCGCGCAGCGCGCTGGCCTCGCGACGCGGATCCGCGAGGGACGCCGCAAGGCGCTTCTCACCGCGGCGCGCGTCGCGCCCGCCCTGACGGCCCGGCACCTGGCCAAGCGCTATCTCTGCTCGACCGCCAATATCGACCGCGCCCGCGTCTGCGGCGCCGGCCAGGCCGAGTTCCTGCCGTCGGGAGACGCCGCCGCGGTGCTGCGTCATGCGCCGCTGGCCGAGCCCACCGGTCAGCGCATCCTGCTGGTTCACGGCCATGACGGCCACGTGCGCCAGTTCAGCCAGCTGATCCGGGCGCTGCAGGACACCGGCGCCGAGGTCGACGCGCTGGTCCTGCCGGGCCATATCGAGCCCGAGCGCGCGCCTTGCAGCATCGCCGATATCACCCGGGCGATCCTCGACTGTGCCCAGACCCACGGTCCCTACGACGGGGCGATTGCCCATTGCGTCAGTGCCAACGGCCTGATCTTCGCGCTCGAGGACGGGCTGGAATGCGGCCGCGTGGTGCTGATCTCGGCGCCGCTCGACCAGCGCAAGCGGTTCCGGCAGGGCGGCACGCGGTTCGGCATCGAGGGCGACTGTCTCGACCGTTTCGTCGACGAGGTCGTCCGTCTGAGCGCGCCCTATCCCGCCGAGGCGCCGTGGCGCGTGATCGCCGAGTCGCGTCCCGAGCAGATGCTCGCGGTGCACTCCAGCAACGACCAAGCCGCGCCGGCAGAGGATCTGGAGCCGCTGGCCGAGGTCTGGCCCGAGGGCCGGATCGAGATCTTCGAGAGTGGCGATCACAACACCATCGTCGGCCAGTCCGAGCCGGTGCAGTGCATCACGGAATTCCTCGCCGGAGATGCTGCCGGGCCGCATGCGGGCCGTGCCGCCTGAGGGGATGCCGCCGGGGGGTGACGCCAAGTTTGTCGGCACCCCCGGCCCATCTGCCTCTCAAATGGGCATTTTCCTCTTGCCAACCGGGAAACCCCGAACCTAGCCTGTAGCGGATCGGAAAAGGTCCGCACGCTTTCTACGCCGCATCGAGGGTGTGCACGACAGGGACGGGGTACCGCGGCGGGTCTTTCATATGGATATCTGCTTTCTTCTCAACGGGGAAAGAGTGGAGCTGCGCGGGGTGTCCCCGACGCGCACGGCGCTCGATTGGCTGCGTGAAGAGCGCGGCCTGACGGGCACCAAGGAAGGGTGCAACGAGGGCGATTGCGGCGCCTGCACGGTGATGGTCACCGACGCGCGCGGCTCGCGGGCGCTCAACGCCTGCATCCTGTTCCTGCCTCAGCTGCACGGCAAGGCGCTGCGCACCGTCGAGGGGCTTGCCGGCCCCGATGGCAGCCTGCACCCGGTGCAGGAGGCGATGGTCACGCATCACGGCTCGCAATGCGGCTTCTGCACGCCGGGCTTCATCGTCTCGATGGCCAAGGCCCACAAGGTTGGCGACACCGGCTTTGACGACGCGCTCGCCGGCAATCTCTGCCGCTGCACCGGCTATGCCCCCATCGTGCGCGCCGCCGAGGCCGCAGCCGACGCCCCGGTGCCCGCGTGGATGGAGGAGCCCGAGCTGCCCGCTGCTGCCGGGCAGGTCTCCGCCGCCGATCTCAGCGCCCATTCGCCTTCCAGCAGCGACGAGCTGGCCGAGCTGGTGGCGCGGCACCCCTCAGCCACCATCGTCGCGGGCGCGACGGATGTGGGGCTCTGGGTCACCAAGCAGCTGCGCGAGCTGCCCGAGGTGATCTTTCTCAACCGCTGCGAGGATCTGCAGCAGATCGAGGTGACCGACGAGGCCATCCGCATCGGCGCCGGCGTCACCATGGACCGGGTGCTCGATCTGATGCGGGTGCATTTCCCGAGCTATGCCGGGATGCTGCGCCGCTACGGCTCGGCGCAGGTGCGCGCGGCGGCCACCATCGGCGGCAACATCGCCAACGGCTCGCCGATCGGGGACAACCCGCCGGCGCTGATCGCGCTCGGCGCGCGGCTGCACCTGCGCTTCCGCGACACAAGGCGCGAGATGGCGGTCGAGGATTTCTTCATCGAGTACGGCAAGCAGGACCGCTACCCGGGCGAGTTCGTCGAGGCGGTGACGATCCCGCGCCAGCCCGACCGGCTGAAGGTCTACAAGCTCTCGAAACGCTTCGATCAGGATATTTCGGCGGTCTGCGGCGCGTTCAACGTCACCGTGCAAGACGGCAAGGTCACGCAGGCCCGCATCGCTTTCGGCGGCATGGCGGGCATCCCCAAGCGCGCCTCGGCGGTCGAGGCGGCGCTGACCGGCAAGCTCTGGAACGACGAGGCGGTGGTCGCCGCGTGGGATGCCTGGGAGAAGGATTTCGCGCCGCTCTCGGACATGCGGGCCAGCGCCGAGTACCGCCTTGCGGCGGCACGCAACATGCTGACCCGCTGCCTGCTCGAGGACATGGGCGCGGCCACCGACGTGCGGGAGGTGCGGGCATGAGCGTCGCGAAACCGCTGCCGCATGATGCTGCCCCGCTGCACGTCACCGGCAAGGCCCGCTATATCGACGACATCCCGGTGCCGCCGGGCTGCCTGCACATGGCCTTCGGCCTGTCGGAGATCGCTTGCGGACGGATCCGCGAGATCGACCTCTCGGAGGTGCGCCGGGCGCCGGGCGTGGTGAAGGTCTGGGAGGCCAAGGATCTGCCCTCGGACTGCGATTGCTCGCCCTCGCTGGGGGATGAGCCGCTGCTCTCGGGGGCCTCGGTGCATTACGTGGGCCAGCCGGTCTTCATGGTCGCCGCCACCAGCCACCTCGCCGCCCGCAAGGCGGTGCGCAAGGCGAAGATCAGCTACCAGCCGCGCGACGCGGTGTTCAGCGTTGACGAGGCGATGGCTGCCGACAGCCGCTTCGAGGACGGCCCCCGGATCTGGGAGAAGGGCGACGCCGACGCCGCCATGGCCGAGGCGCAGCACAAGGTCTCGGGCACGCTCGAGATGGGCGGGCAGGAGCATTTCTACCTCGAGGGGCAGGCGGCGCTGGTGCTGCCGCAGGAAAACGGCGACCTGTTGGTGCACAGCTCGACCCAGCACCCGAGCGAGATCCAGCACAAGGTGGCGCATGCGCTGCACCTGCCGATGCACGCCGTGCGGGTCGAGACCCGGCGCATGGGCGGAGGTTTCGGCGGCAAGGAGAGCCAGGGCAACGCGCTGGCCATCGCCTGCGCGGTGGCGGCGGCCGAGACCGGGCGGCCCGCCAAGATGCGCTATGACCGCGACGACGATATGGTGATCACCGGCAAGCGCCACGATTTCCGCATCGAGTACAGCGCCGGGTTCGATGGCGATGGCCGCCTGCTGGCGGTGGATTTCGTGCAGTACGCCCGCTGCGGCTGGGCGCAGGACCTGTCGCTGCCGGTGGCGGACCGGGCGATGCTGCACTCGGACAACGCCTATGACATCCCCTCCATGCGGGTCGAGAGCCACCGGCTGAAGACCAACACCCAGAGCGCCACCGCCTATCGCGGCTTTGGCGGGCCGCAGGGGATGCTGGGGATCGAGCGGGTGCTCGACCACGTGGCCCATGCGCTGGGGCGCGATCCGCTGGAGATCCGGCGGGTGAACTACTACTCCGATGTCGGCGCGGCGGAGAGCGCGGACGGGGGGCTGACTGCCCCCCGGGCGCCTGCGGAGCAGGCACCTCCCCCCGAGGATATTTCCGGCCAGAAGAAACAGGTGGCCTCGGAAGAGGACCTGACCTCGCGCGGGGCGGTCGAGAGCGTGGCCCCGGGCGATGCGCCAGCGGTTCCGGCGGGGGTGCAGGTGACGCATTACGGCCAGCCGGTGGAGGATTTCATCCTTGGCGGGCTGACGGCGAAACTGGCGGAGGATTGCGATTACGCGGCGCGGCGCGCGGCGGTGGCGGAGTGGAACGCCCACACCCCGCTCTTGAAGCGCGGCATCGCGCTGACGCCGGTGAAGTTCGGCATCTCCTTCACGCTCACCCATCTCAACCAGGCGGGCGCGCTGGTGCATGTCTACCAGGACGGGTCGGTGGCGCTGAACCACGGCGGCACCGAGATGGGGCAGGGGCTGTTCCAGAAGGTGGCGCAGGTGGCGGCGGCGCGCTTCGGCATCCCCCTCGAGGCGGTGCGCATCACCGCCACCGATACCGCCAAGGTGCCCAACACCTCGGCCACCGCCGCCTCCTCGGGGTCGGACCTGAACGGCATGGCGGTCAAGGCCGCCTGCGACACCATCCGCGACCGCATGGCCGAGCATCTGGCCGGGCTGTTCCAGGCCAGGGCCTCGGAGGTGGTGTTCTCGGATGGCAAGGTCGAGGTCGGCGCGGAAAAGCTCAGCTTCGAGCAGGCCGCCAAGCTCTGCTACGAGGGGCGGGTGAGCCTGTCCTCGACCGGCTTCTACAAGACTCCCAAGGTCGACTGGGACCGGATCAAGGGGCAGGGGCGGCCGTTCTTCTATTTCGCCTATGGCGCCGCCTGCACCGAGGTGGTGCTCGACACGCTGACCGGCGAGTACCGCATCCTGCGCACCGACATCCTGCACGATTGCGGCGCCTCGCTGAACCCGGCGCTGGATATCGGCCAGATCGAGGGCGGCTACGTGCAGGGCGCCGGCTGGCTGACCACCGAGGAGCTGGTCTGGGATGACGATGGCCGGCTGCGCACCCACGCGCCCTCGACCTACAAGATCCCGGCCTGTTCCGACCGGCCCGAGATCTTCAACGTGGCGCTCTGGGAGGGGCGCAACGAGGAGGACACGATCTATCGCTCCAAGGCGGTGGGCGAGCCGCCCTTCATGCTGGGGATCTCGGCCTTCCTCGCGCTGTCGGACGCGGTGGCGGCCTGCGGCAAGCGCTACCCAGCGCTCGATGCGCCGGCGACGCCGGAGCGGGTGCTGATGGCGATCCGGAAGGTGCGCGATGAGCTTTGAGCTCGAGGCGCTGCGGCGCGCGGTGGCGCAGCACGGGCGGGTGGCGCGCGTGGTGGTGGCCGAGGTCGCGGGCTCGGTGCCGCGCGGCCCGGGCACGGCGATGCTGGTCTGGGCCGAGGGCGCAGGGATTGGCCAGTCGGGCACCATCGGGGGCGGGGCGCTGGAGCTCACGGCCGCCGAGGCGGCGCTGGGCCGCGAGGGGCTGAGCCGGCATCCGCTGGGGCCGTCGCTGGGGCAATGCTGCGGTGGTGCGGTGGTGCTGCTGACCGAGCAGTATGATGCCGCGCGTGTGGCCGCGCTAGAGGGCCAGGAGGTGATCGCGCGCGGGCCGGGCGAGATGCCGCTCGCGGTGCGGCGGCTGATCGACCGGGCGCGGGGGCAGGGCATGCGGCCCGATTCGCAGCTGGTGCAGGGCTGGATGGTGGAGCCGGTGGCGCGGGCCGAGCGGCAGCTTTGGGTCTGGGGGGCGGGCCATGTGGGGCGCGCGGTCGTCGCGACGCTGGCGCCGCTGCCGGAGCTGGCGATCACCTGGGTCGACACCGCGCCGTCACGCTTTCCCCGCGAGGTTCCCGAGGGCGTCACGGTGCTGCCGGCGGCCGAGCCCGAGCGGCTGGTGCGCCACGCGCCGATGGGGGCAGAGCACCTGATCCTGACTTACAGCCACGAGATCGATTTCGCGCTCTGCCATGCGTTGCTGGAGCACGAGTTCGGCTTTGCCGGGCTGATCGGCTCGGAGACGAAATGGGCCCGGTTCCGCAAGCGATTGGCGACGCTGGGTCATCCAGATGCCCGTATTGCGCGCATATGCTGCCCAATTGGGCAGAAATCCTACGGCAAGCACCCGCAGGCCATTGCCATCGGGGTGGCTGCGCATCTACTCAACCGTGAAACAGGGGATGGACAGGCGTGGCAGACACACTTCTCAGCATCCGGGGCCTGACCAAGGCCTATCCGGGCGTCGTGGCCAATGACGACGTCTCCTTCGATATCCAGAAAGGCGAGATCCACGCGCTGCTGGGCGAGAACGGCGCCGGCAAGTCGACGCTGGTGAAGATGATCTTCGGGCTGGTGAAGCCCGATCGCGGCGAGATGGTGCTCGATGGCGGCGCCTATACGCCGGGCAAGCCCTCGGACGCGCGCCGGGCCGGCGTCGCCATGGTGTTCCAGCATTTCTCGCTCTTCGAGGCGCTGGACGTGGCCGAGAACGTGGCGCTGGGCATGGAAAACCCGCCCAAGCCCCGCGATCTGGCGCGGCAGATCCGCGAGGTCTCGGAGACCTACGGGCTGCCGCTCGACCCCTCGCGCACCGTGGGCACACTGTCGGCGGGCGAGCGCCAGCGGGTCGAGATCATCCGCTGCCTGCTGCAGAATCCGCGGCTGCTGATCATGGACGAGCCGACCTCGGTGCTGACGCCGCAGGAGGTCGAGATCCTGTTCGAGACCCTGCGCAAGCTGAAATCCGAGGGCACCTCGATCCTCTACATCTCGCACAAGCTCGAGGAGATCCGCACGCTCTGCGACGAGGCGACGATCCTGCGGCTGGGCAAGAATGTCGGCACCTGCACGCCGCGCGAGGTCACGGCGCGGCAGATGGCCGAGATGATGGTGGGGGCGAGCTTTGCCACGCCCGAGGCGCGCGCCACCGAGAAGGGCGAGGTGCTGCTCAAGTGCGACGCGCTGTCGATGCCGGCGCCGGGCGCCTTCGGCACGCCGCTGCGGGAGATCTCGCTCGAGGTGCGCGCGGGCGAGGTGCTGGGCATCGGCGGGGTCGCCGGCAACGGGCAGGACGAGCTTCTGATGGCGCTTTCGGGCGAGCGGCTGGCGCCGAAGGGGGCGATCTTCTTCAAGGGCGAAGACATCAGCCGCGCCGGGCCGGTGGCGCGCCGCGATGCGGGGCTGCTTTCGGGGCCGGAGGAACGGCTGGGCCACGCGGCGGCGCCGAACATGAGCCTGACGGAGAACGGCGTGCTGACGGCGGCGCGGCGCAAGGGGCTGGTCTCGAACGGCTTCATCGACTGGGGCAAGGCCACGGGCTTTGCCGAGGAGGTAATCAAGCGCTTCGACGTGCGCACGCCGGGGCCGGGCACGGCGGCCCGGGCACTGTCGGGCGGCAATCTGCAGAAATACGTGGTCGGGCGCGAGATCCAGCAGGATCCGGATGTCTTCGTGGTCAACCAGCCGACCTGGGGCGTCGACGCGGCGGCGGCGGCGGCGATCCGGCAGGCGCTGCTTGATCTGGCCGCCAAGGGCGCGGCGATCATCTGCATCAGCCAGGACCTTGACGAGCTGATGGAGATCTCCGACCGCTTCGGGGCGCTCAACGAGGGGCGGCTGTCGCCGACCCGCGCGGTGAGCGAGCTGGATATCGAGAAGATCGGCCTGATGATGGGCGGTGCGCATGACATGGAGGTGGCCCATGTGGATGGCTGACCGCGACAGAGTTTTCGTCCGAAAACTCTGTGACCGTGCCTCGGGGGAGAAGATTTTTCCTGCGAAAAATCTTCCGGGGGTTCGCGCATGATCCGGCTCGAGAAACGCCCGCAGCCCTCGAAGCTCTGGACCGGGCTGACGCCGCTCCTGGCGGTGGTCCTGACGATGATCGTCGGCGGGATCATGTTTGCCGCCCTCGGCAAGCCGCCGCTCGAGGCCATTCGCACGATCTTCTGGGATCCGCTCTTCCACCCGCAATTCGCCGGCTATTCGCGACCGCAGCTCCTGGTGAAGGCGGGGCCGCTGATCCTCATCGCCATCGGGCTGTCGGTGGGGTTTCGGGCCGGGATCTGGAACATCGGCGCCGAGGGGCAATACATCATCGGTGCCGTCACCGGGGCCGCGGTGGGGCTGGCCTTTTACCCGTCCGAGAGCGTGCTGCTCTTCCCGCTGATGGTGGTCGCCGGCGCGCTGGGGGGCTGGACCTGGGCGATGATCCCGGCGCTGCTCAAGACCCGTTTTGGCACCAACGAGATCCTCGTCTCGCTGATGCTGGTCTATGTCGCCGAGAACATCCTCGCCTCGGCCAGCTCAAGCTGGCTGCGCAACCCCGAGGGGCAGGGCTTTCCGGGCTCGCGCAATTTCAAGCAATGGCCGGCGGTGTTCAATGACGAGCTCTTCGCCAATACCGGCATGCACTGGGGCGTCGTGACGGCCTTCATCGCGGTGATCGGCGCCTATGTGCTGATGGCGCGTCACATTCAGGGCTTCAACATCCGCCTCACCGGCGAGGCCCCCCGGGCGGCACGGTTCTCCGGCGTGAACCCGGTGCGCATCGTGCTGCTCTGCCTCGGCATCTCGGGGGCGCTCGCCGGCATGGCGGGGCTCTTCGAGGTCACCGGGCCCGCGGGCCAGATCAGCATCGACTTCGGCTCGGGCTACGGCTTTACCGCGATCATCGTGGCCTTCCTCGGGCGGTTGAACCCGTTCGGCATCCTGCTTGCGGGGCTGCTGATGGCGCTGACCTATATCGGCGGCGAGCTGGCGCAGCTGATGCTCGGCCTGCCGGGCGCGTCGATCCAGCTGTTCCAGGGCATGCTGCTGTTCTTCCTGCTCGCCACCGATGTCTTTACCAATTATCGCATCCGCTTCGTCGGACGGGAGGTGGCGTGATGGATCCGGTGCTGCTTGTTGCCTCGATCATGGTCTCGGCGACGCCGATCCTGCTCGCCGCCATTGGCGAGCTGGTGACCGAGAAATCCGGCGTGCTGAACCTCGGCGTCGAAGGCATGATGATCACCGGCGCGGTGATGGGCTTTGCCATCGCCGTCTCCACCGGCTCGCCGCTGCTGGGCTTTCTCGGCGCTGCGGTGGCCTCGGCGGTCTTGTCGCTCAGCTTCGGCTTCCTGACCCAGTACCTGCTGTCGAACCAGGTCGCCACCGGCCTCGGACTGACGCTGGTGGGGCTTGGCCTCTCGGCGCTGATCGGCTCGAACTACGAGGGCCAGCGGGCGCCGAGCCTGCCCAAGCTCGACATCCCTGTGCTGGGCGACATCCCGGTGCTCGGGCAGATGCTCTTCGCGCATGATTTCGTGGTGTATCTCAGCCTCGCGCTGGTGGCCGCGGTCTGGGCCTTCCTGAAATACACCCGCGCGGGGCTGATCCTGCGCGCGGTGGGGGAGGATCACGAAAGCGCCCACGCGCTGGGCTACAAGGTTGTGCGGGTGCGCATGGCGGCCATCGCCTTCGGCGGCGCCTGCGCCGGTCTGGGCGGTGCCTATGTCAGCCTCGTGCGGGTGCCGCAATGGACCGAGGGCATGACCGCCGGCGCCGGCTGGATCGCGCTCGCCATCGTGGTCTTTGCCTCGTGGCGGCCGCTGGGCGTGCTGATCGGGGCCTACCTCTTCGGCGGCGTCACCGTCATCCAGCTCAACCTGCAGGCCGCGGGCACCACGGTGCCGGTCGAGCTTCTGTCGATGTCGCCCTACCTCATCACCATCATCGTGCTGGTCATCATCTCGGCGCGCGGCGCGCAGGGCGCTCCGGGCTCGCTCGGCCGCGCCTTCCACGCCACCTCGTGATGCGCCATGTCGGGGAGGGAGAGACATATGAGAGGCAAGGCGCGGGTGCAGGCGGCGCTCGACGGGCGCGATCCGCGCTACGGTGCGCGCATCCTTTGGGGGTTTTACGGGGTCATCATCCTCTCGGCGGTGGTCATCACGCTCGAGAGCATGGACAGCCTGCCGCCCCTGATGCACCGCGTTCTGGGTTGGACGGAGGTCGTGATCCTCTGGGCCTTCGCCGCGGAATACCTGCTCCGGCTCTGGGCGGCGCCCTCGCGCTGGCGCTACGCGCTCAGCTTCTGGGGCATCGTCGACCTGCTGGCGGTGCTGCCGGGGCTGGTGCTGTTCCAGCCGCAGACCCAGAGCCTGCGCGTGCTGCGCCTGATGCGGGTGTTCCGGCTGCTGAAACTCCTGCGCCTGCGCCGCGCCTCGCGCCGGCTCGAGGACGCGCTGCGCGCCTCGCGCGAGGAGCTGATCCTGTTCACCGCGGTGGCGATCCTCGTGCTCTTCGTGGCCTCGGTGGGGATCCACTTCTTCGAGCACGAGGCGCAGCCGGAGAAATTCGGGTCGATCCCGAAATGCATGTGGTGGGCGCTCGCCACGCTGAGCACGGTTGGCTACGGCGATGTCTACCCGATCACCGCCGGGGGCCGCATCTTCACCGGGCTCACGGTGCTGATCGGGGTGGGCATCGTCGCCATTCCCGCCGGCATCATCACCTCGGAACTGCTGCGGCAGAAGCCGCGCCCGGAGATCACCTCCGGGGAGAAGCAGGCCGACAAATCAACAAAGACTGATACACCAATGGGAGACCAGAAATGATCAAACGCAGAACCCTTCTCGCCACCTCCGCGGCGCTCGGCCTCGTGATGGGCGGCGCCGCCTTCGCCCAGGACGTGCCGAAGATCGGCTTCGTCTATGTCGGGCCGGTGAACGATGGGGGCTGGTCGCAGCACCACCACGAATCCGCGATGCAGATGAAGGAGCATTTCGGCGACGCCATCGAACTCATCGAGCAGGAAAGCGTGCCCGAGGGCGCCGATGCCGAGCGCGTGCTGACCCAGATGGCGCTGTCGGGCGCCGACCTGATCTTCACCACCTCCTTCGGCTACATGGACCCGACGATCAACGTCGCCGCCAAGTTCCCGGACGTGAAGTTCGAGCACGCCACCGGCTACAAGACCGCCGACAACGTCTCGGCCTACTCGGCGCGCTTCTACGAGGGCCGTGCGATCACCGGCTACCTCGCCGGCGCGATGACGGAGACCGACAAGATCGGCTATATCGGCTCCTTCCCGATCCCGGAAGTGATCCGCGGCATCAACTCCTCCTACCTGCACGCCAAGCAGGCCAACCCCGATGTCGAGATCGCCGTGGTCTGGCTGAACACCTGGTTCGACCCGGCCAAGGAAGCCGACGCCACCCAGGCACTGCTCGACCAGGGCGCCGACGTGGTCCTGGCCCACACCGACTCCACCGCGCCGCTGGCGGTGCTCGAGAAGGCCGGCGCCTACGGCTTCGGCCAGGCCGCCGACATGGCCGAGTACAAGCCCGCGCCGCGCATCTCGTCGATCATCGACGACTGGGCGCCGTATTACATCGAGCGCGTGCAGGCGATCGTCGACGGCACCTGGGAGAGCCACAACACCTGGCAGGGCATCGGTGACGGCATGGTCGGCATCGGCGAGTTCACCGGCCCGATCCCGGAAGACGTGCTGGCGCATGTGACGCAGATGAAGGAAGACATCGCCTCGGGCGCCTACCACCCGTTCACCGGCCCGATCAACAAGCAGGACGGATCGGCCTGGCTCGCAGAGGGCGAAGTGGCCGATGACGGCACGCTCGCTGGCATGAACTTCTACGTCGAAGGCGTGAGCGGCTCGATCCCGAACTGATCTCTGCGCTCTTGATTGGCTTCTGGCACCGCCGGCGCATCTGCCCGGCGGTGCTTTTTGTTTGGAGGGTCGGGGTTTGAGTATTTATCGACGTAGAGAAGACAGGGGGCGGTGTGTTCGGGGAGATGGGGAGCAGGGTGTTTTGTCGGGGCGCACGGTGGGGCTGGGCGGCGGCCCGGCTTCGGGTGCGGTGGCGGTCTTGGGGTTTGAGTATTTATCGGCGTAGAGAAGGGCGCGCGTAGTGCGTTTGGGTGTGCTGGGGCTTGATTGGCGAGCCGTGCGGGCGCTTGCCGGGTGCCGGGGCGCGCGACTGGGCTTGGGTCTTCGAGATTTTATGTGCGTAGAGAAGCAGGGGCGCAGTGCTGTTCGGCGCGGTGAGGCTTGCGGCGATGTGGTCGGCGGGCGTGTGGTGACGTCGGGAGTTTGCCCGGGTCCTGGCTTGGGCGGGGTCGTGGGAGTTTGATTATTTCTGGACGTAGAGAAGACAGAAGCGGGGCTCTGACGGTGGCCGTCGTGCTCGGGGCGGCGGTCTGGGCAGGGGGCGTGCCCTCTCCGACGTTGCGGCGGCGGGCGGAGCGGGCCGTGGCGCTTTGGCGGGCCGGCGAGGTGGGCGCGATCCTCGGCTGCGGCGGCGTGGGCGTGCACGGGCCGTCCGAGGCCGCGGTGATCTGCCGGCTGGCGCGAAAGGCGGGCGTGCCGGAGGCGGCGCTGTTTCGGGAGGAGCGCTCGACCACCACGGAGGAGAACCTGCGCTTTGCGCGGCCGCTGCTCGAGGCGATGGGCGCGGGCGATGTGGTGATCGTGAGCGAGGCCTACCACCTCCCGCGGGCGCTTCTCGTCGCGCGGCGGCTGGGGCTCCGGGCGCGCGGGGCGGCGCCGGGCGTC
>NZ_JBYNAH010000370.1:0-2644 GCF_059781815.1 Salipiger sp.
GGTCGGGGCGGATGCCGAACAGCACCAGCTTGCCGGCCTCGGTCGCCTTCAGCCCTGTCTCGACGGCGGCGTGGAAGGCGGCGGTATCGGCGACCTCGTGATCCGCCGGCGCGACCAGCATCGCAGCGTCGGGATCCTTGGCATGCAGGTAGAGCGCCGTCGCGAGCACCGCCGGCGCGGTGTTGCGCCCCTCCGGCTCGATCAGGATGGCGCCGGGATCAATGCCCAAGGCGGCGAGCTGTTCGGTGACGATGAAGCGGAAATCCGAGTTGGTCACGGCGATGGGCTTGTCGAAGCAGGCCGCCCCGCTCAGCCGCATCGCGGTCTTCTGAAACAGGCTCTCTTCCTCGAGAAGGCTGGCGAACTGCTTCGGAAAGCTCTTCCGCGACACCGGCCAAAGCCGCGTCCCGGAACCACCACACAGAATGACGGGGGTAATCTTCGTCATGGGAAATCCACTGCTCCTTCAATGGCCGCTCGCCGCTTCGACGTCGGCGCCGCTTCGCGTTTTACCCGGACGGTACCCCAGAGAAATCAGAGTTGCCAGAAGCTGTCTGAGATCGCCTCGATTTTGCCGGGAGGCGATGCAAGCGCGTTCGGACGGGCGGAATTCCCCAACGCAAACACCTCCGCAGTGGCCTGCGGGGGTGTGTCTCGACGCGGCGGCGTCACTCTGCCGGGTTCACCTGACCCACAGGCGCGTCCTCGCGCGCGCGGTCGCGCTCGACATAGGCATCGTGGATGTCGCCGGGCATGTTGTGCTCGGCCTCGCGGTCGCTGCGGTAGCGCTGGCGGTGCCGGTGGATCATCAGATCGTCCCAGCGCAGCGCCCGCACCAGCGACCAGGCGATCAGGCAAAGCACCACCGCGAAGGGGAAGCCCGCGACGACCGCCGCCGCCTGCAGCGCCTGAAGCCCGCCGGCGAGCAGCAGCACCGAGGCCACCGCGCCTTCGGTCACCGCCCAGAAGATCCGCTGGATCTTCGGCGGGTTGGGATCGCCGCCGGCGGTCAGCATGTCGATGACAAAGCTGCCCGAGTCCGACGAGGTCACGAACCACATCACGATCAGAACCGTGGCAAAGATCGCCGTCAGCCCCGAGAGCGGGAAATACTCCAGCAACACGAACATGGTGTTGGCGTAGTTCTCCTGCGTCGCCTGGACCAGCGTCTGGTCGCCGCCGAGCGAGATCGAGATCGCGGTGCCGCCAAAGGCGGTGAACCAGAAGAACATGATCGTGCAGGGCAGCAGCATCACGCCCAGAACGAACTCGCGCACCGTGCGGCCGCGGCTGATGCGGGCGATGAACACACCGACGAACGGCGCCCAGCTGACCCACCAGGCCCAGTAGAAGATCGTCCAGCTGTCCTGCCAGGTGCTGCCCTCGTTGCCGCCGATCCAGCCTTCGTTCCAGGTGCCGAGCGGGATCAGCCGGCTCAGGTAGTAGCCGAGATTGTCGATGAAGCTGTCGAAGATGAACAGCGTCGGGCCGACGATCACCATGAAGGCGAGCAGCACCATGGTGAGGATGATGTTGATGTTCGAGAGCCGCTTGATGCCGCCATCGAGCCCCGCCACCACCGACAGCGTCGCCATCAGGGTGATCGCGGCGATGATCAGGATCTGCACCAAGGCGTTGTTGGGCACGCCAAAGACCTGCTCGAGGCCCGCATTCACCTGCGTCGCGCCAAGGCCCAGCGAGGTGACGATGCCGAACATGGTGCCGAAGACCGCGACGATGTCGACCACATCGCCCCAGAAGCCGTAGACCCTGTCGCCGATCAGCGGGTAGAGCGTCGAGCGGATCGACAGCGGCAGGCCCTTGCGGAAGTGGTAATAGGCCAGCGCGAGGCCGACCACGGCATAGATCGCCCAGGCGTGGAAGCCCCAGTGCATGAAGCTGATCGCCATCGCCTCCTGCGCGGCGGCGACGCTCTGCGCCTCCTCCATCGGCGGCGCAAGGAAGTGGTACATGGGCTCGGCCACGCCCCAGTAGATCAGGCCGATCCCAATGCCGGCGCTGAACAGCATCGCGGTCCAGGAGAAGATCGAGTATTCCGGGTCCTCGTTCATCTTGCCCAGGCGGATGTCCCCAAACGGGCCGATGGCCATGACGATGGTGAAGAGCAGAAGCGCATTCACCAGCAGGATCATCGCCCAGCCCAGGTAGCGCGCCAGAAGGGTCTGAAGTCCGGTGAAGACGGTGTTGGCGAGATCGTTGAACAGCACCCCGAACAGGATGAAGCCCACGATCAGGCCGGCGGAGACAATGAAGACGGGCCGGTGAACCTTTGGAAAGATCCAAAAGGATTCCTGCGGTCTCATCTGCTTCATATCGTGGTCCCTCTCGGTGTTATCGTTAGCGACGCAACGCGCCGCCCACGCAAAAGGTTCACGAGAGAGTGAGGTTTTCTCGACCGAGGGAACCGGCGGCCTTTCGCCGGGGCAGCTCGCCGCCGCGCCGGAATTCCGCCGAGGGCGGCCGGCGCGGCGCGCCCTCAGGCGCTGCCCGAGATGTCCTTCAGAACCGCAACCGACTGGGTCTCGACGGTCAGCCGGCCGCCGACCGGCTCGGCGCAAGAGACCGGGTCGCGCGCGGTGTCGAGCACCAGCTGCCAGTCGCCATCCTCGGGCAGCGCGAAGGT
>NZ_JBYNAH010000110.1:0-16263 GCF_059781815.1 Salipiger sp.
GGGTCTTGGGCAGGCGATCCACCACGGTCACCAGCTTGAACGCAGCGACCGGGCCGATCTGGTCGCGCACCAGCTTGACGCATTCCTTGCAGACCTCGGCATGGTCGCGATCGACGCCGGAGCTGAGGCAGATGAAGCCCAGCGGCATCTGGCCCTTGAGCTCGTCCGAGACCCCGATCACCGCGCATTCGGCGACATCGGGATGCGAGGCGAGCACCTCTTCCATCGCGCCGGTCGACAGGCGGTGGCCGGCCACGTTGATGACGTCGTCGGTGCGCGACATGATGTAGAGGTAGCCGTCCTCGTCCTTCATCCCCGCATCGCCGGTCTCGTAATAGCCGGGGAACTGGGTGAGGTAGGACTTCTTGAACCGCGCCTCGGCCTGCCACAGCGTCTGCAGCGTGCCCGGGGGCAGCGGCAGCTTGATCGCGATGGCGCCAAGCTCGCCCGGGGCCATCTCGTGGCCGCCCTCGTCGAGGATGCGCACGTCATAGCCCGGCATGGCGACCGACGGAGAGCCCAGCTTGACCGGCAGTTCCTCGATGCCGATCGGGTTGGCGGCGATGCCCCAGCCGGTCTCGGTCTGCCACCAGTGGTCGATCACCGGCACGCCCAGATGTTTCTGCGCCCACTCGATGGTGCTGGGATCGGCGCGCTCGCCGGCAAGGAACAGCGCCTGCAGGTCGTGCAGCTTGTAGCGCCGGATCCATTCGCCGTCTGGATCGGCGCGGCGGATGGCGCGCAGCGCGGTGGGCGCTGTGAAGAAGCTCTTCACCCGGTGGTTCTGGATGATGCGCCAGAACACGCCCGCGTGCGGCGTGCCGATGGGCTTGCCCTCGAAGACGATGGTCTGCGCCCCGGTGATCAGCGGGCCGTAGCAGATGTAGGAGTGCCCCACGACCCAGCCCACGTCCGAGGCCGCCCAGAAGCGGTCGCCCGCCTCGATGTTGTAGATGTTCTTCATCGTCCATTGCAGGGCGACGAGATGCCCGGCGGTGGAGCGCACCACGCCCTTGGGCTGGCCGGTGGTGCCGGAGGTGTAGAGGATATAGGCCGGGTGGTTGCCCTCGACCGGCACGCAGTCGGCGGGCTTCACGCCGTACTGGAAGCCGTGCCACGAGAAGTCGCGCCCCTCGATCAGCTTGGCCACCTCCTGCTCGCGCTGGAACACGACGCAGAACTCGGGCTTGTGCTCGGAGAGCTCGATGGCCTCGTCGAGCAGCGGCTTGTAATGCACCACGCGGCCCGGCTCGAGGCCGCAGCTCGCCGCGATGATCGCCTTGGGGGTGCAATCGTCGATCCGCACCGCCAGCTCATGCGCTGCGAAGCCGCCGAAGACCACCGAGTGCACCGCGCCGAGACGGGCGCAGGCCAGCATCGCCTCGAGCGCCTCGGGGATCATCGGCATGTAGATGATGACCCGGTCGCCCTTCTCGACGCCGCGCATCTTCAGCGCACCGGCCAGCGAGGCGACCCGGTCGCGCAGCTCGGAATAGGTGATGCCCTTGCTCGAGTGGGTGATCGGGCTCTCGTGCATGATGGCGATCTCGTCGCCGCGCCCGGCCTCGACATGGCGGTCGACCGCGTTCCAGCAGGTGTTGACCATGCCGTCCGAGAACCACTCGTACATGTCGCCGCCCTTGTCGAAGAGCGCCTTCGACGGCTTCTTGTCCCAGTCGATCGCCTCGGCGGCCTCCATCCAGAACCCCTCGGGGTCGGATTTCCAGGCCTCGTACACGTCCTTGTAGCCCATGGGGAAAGCTCCTCCTCTCGCCTTTGGGTATTTTGATTAGGCACGCGATTTGCGTGGAGCAAGTATGTTACCGCCGAGCATGACACAAAACCGCAGGGGATTTGCAAAAAACTGCCTCCCGGAGGGCGGACAATTTGCAAATACGCAAATTTTGAAGATCGCCCTGCGAAGTCATGGCGATTTTGCAAATTCCGTTCGCGGCAAAACGTTTGCAGGCCAACAAATATCAAATTGATTATTTGTCAGCAACTTTGACCTATTTCAGAATCGCCCATTCCCCAGGCATCGCCCCATTTCCGCCACATTTCAGCGTTTGGGACGCTAAAAGGTATATTGAGAAAACCTTATTTAGCGCACACACGCCACCGAGAACAAAAAATATCATTTCAAAACAACGCCCCTTATCAAATTGATAGATTTCGCATGTACGTATCAAATTGAGAGCACAATTGAGTCGCTCAATGGAGGTCGAGAGATCACCCAGAGCGGCCCAACCCGCCACGCATCTCTCTCAGGAAAGAGGTCCGGCCCTCCGCGACAAGGGGCGGACAAAGGAGAGTAAGACATGGCGCAGACCACGCTTATACAGGCCTCCCTCCCCGGCACACCACTCGCGGCGGGGGCTCATCCCGGCCCCCGCCACCCCGAGGGAGACACCGCAACAAATCGACCGGCGCCTGCGCTCGGTTGCGATGCGTCCGGCGGGGTCTGAGCAAAATGGCCCTTCTCTCTATCGACCTGCTCACCAATTCCACGCACACCTATGACAGCGGCAACTCTGCCGACGGCGATACGGTCCAGATCACCGCGCTTGGCGACAGCCTGCTGATCGTCGATGGCGTCAGCCTGACGATCACTTCCATTGCCGGCATCAATCTCGGCGCCTCCCCGACCTTCCGCGTCATCAACGGCGGCGACCTGACCATCGACAACGGCCTGCTCGACGCCTCGGCGCTCAGCAGCTTCACCTTCGAGGTTTTCGACAACAGCGCCATGACGCTGGATGCCTCAGTGCTGAGCCTCGCAGTTCTGAACGGGTTGCTCGACACCTATGATGTCGCCTATTCCGGTCCCTACGGCACCGGCACCTTCACCTACGATCCGCCCGTGGTCTCGGTGCTCGGCATCCAGCCGGTGAACTTCAACACCACCGGGATGCAGGCCACCGACCAGTTCATCGTCAGCGGCCGCACCATCGAGCTTGACGAGGCCAGCCCCGGCGATCCGAGCAGCGCCTATGACGGCAGCGTCCTGCACCTGCGGGTCGATGGCGGGCTTCTGACCCAGAGCGTCAATATCGATGTGCCGATGACCGCGGCCGAAGCCTCCGAGTTCTTCACGAACCAGGCCACGCTGCTCAATGGCGACACCTTCACCTTCCCGGGCGTGGCCTTGGCCTGCCTGACCACCGGAACACCCGTTGCCACGCTGGCGGGCGATGTTGCGGTGGAAAACCTCCGCGTCGGGCATCGCGTCCTGACCATGGACAACGGCTATCAACCGATCCGCTGGGTCGGGTGCCGCCATCTCGAGGAGGAGGATCTGGAGCGCAACCCCGAACTGCGCCCCATCCGGATCCGTGCCAATGCGCTGGGAAGGGGGCGGCCCGAACGCGACATCGTGGTCTCGCCCCAGCACCGTGTGCTTGTCTCGAACGCGATCGCCGAGCGCATGTTCGGCCAGAAGGAGGTTCTGATCGCCGCCAAGCACCTGCTGTCCCTCGACGGCATTTGCGTCGCCGAGGAGATCACGTCGGTCACCTACTGGCACTTCTTCTTCGATCAGCACCAGATCGTCTTTTCGAACGGCGCCGCGACGGAAAGCCTCTATCTCGGAAGCGAGTCGATCAAGGCGCTGCCGCGAGACGCGCGCAACGAGATCCTGACGCTGTTCCCCGACATCGACCAATATCTCTCGGCGCGCCCACTGGTGTCGGGCAGACGCGCGCGCAAGCTCTCGGAGCGGATCTCGAAGAACCGCAAGGTGTTGGTGGATTACTGATCGCGCGCCCCGGCCCGTGCCGGGGCGTCGCCATCAGGCTCAGCCGTAGCTGGCGACCGGCGTGCCGGCGATGGCCGCCATGTTGAGCAGGCCGCGCGAGGTGATCGACGGCGTCACGATATGCGCCCGGTTGCCAAGCCCCATGAGGATCGGCCCCACTTCCAGACCGCCGGCCTTCAGGCGCAGGATGTTGCGCACGCCGCTAGCCGCATCGGCCTGCGCGAAGATCAGCACGTTGGCCGCGCCCTCGAGCCGGTTCTCCGGCATCAGGCGGTCGCGCAGCTCGGGGTCGAGCGCGCTGTCCACGTGCATCTCGCCCTCGTACATGAAGTCGCGCGGCTGGCTGTCGAGGATGTCGAGCGCGGCGCGGATGCGCGGGCCGGAACCGTCGGACTGGTTGCCGAACTGCGAACGCGAGCACAGCGCGATCTTCGGCGTCAGGCCGAAGCGGCGCACGTGGCGCGCGGCGCCGATCACCGTCTGGGCGATCTGCTCGGGCGAGGGCTCGGTCCAGACCTGCGTATCGGCGAGGAACAGCGGCCCGTCCTCGAGGATCATCATCGACAGCGCGCCCTGCGGGACGTGGCCCTCGTTGCCGAGCACCTGATTGATGTAGTTCAGGTGCCAGCGATATTCGCCGAAGGTGCCGCAGATCATGCTGTCGGCCTCGCCGCGCTGCACCATGATGGCGGCGATCGCGGTGGTGTTGGTGCGCAGGATGGCGCGCGCCAGATCCGGCGTCACGCCACGGCGCGCCATGAGCTTGTGATAGGTCTCCCAATACTCGCGGTAGCGGGGATCGTTGTTGGGGTCGACGACGTGGAAATCGCGGCCCGGACGGATCTCGAGCCCCATGCGCTCGCAGCGGGTCTCGAGCACGTCGGGGCGCCCGATGAGGATCGGCTGTTCGGTGGTCTCTTCGAGGATGGCCTGCGCGGCGCGCAGCACGCGCTCGTCCTCACCTTCCGAGAACACGATGGAGCGCGAGGCGGTGCGGGCGGCCTCGAAGACCGGGCGCATGAGCAGCGCCGACTTGAACACCGACGCGTTGAGGTGGTCCTTGTAGGCCTGCAGATCCTCAAGCGGGCGTGTCGCCACGCCCGACTCCATCGCGGCCTTCGCCACCGCCGAGGACACCACGCCCGAGAGGCGCGGATCGAAGGGCTTGGGGATCAGGTAATCGCGCCCGAAGGTCAGCTGCTCGCCGTGATAGGCCGCCGCCGCCTCGGCCGAGGTGGTGGCGCGGGCCAGTGCCGCGATGCCCTCGACGCAGGCCACCGCCATGTCATCGTTGATCTCTGTCGCGCCCACGTCGAGCGCGCCGCGGAAGATGAACGGGAAACACAGGACGTTGTTGACCTGGTTCGGGAAATCGCTGCGGCCCGTCGCGATGATCGCATCAGGGGCCACGGCACGCACCGCGTCGGGCATGATCTCGGGCGTCGGGTTGGCGAGGCCGAAGACGATGGGCGTCGTGGTCATCTTCTGCACATGCTCGGGCTTGAGCACGCCGGGGCCCGAAAGACCGAGGAACATGTCGGCGCCGTCGATCACATCGTCGAGCGTGCGCTTGTCGGTCTTCTGCGCGAACGCCGCCTTCTGCGGGTTCATGTCTTCTTCGCGGCCCTCGTAGACGAGGCCGTGGATGTCGCAGAGCCAGACATTCTCGCGCTTCACCCCGAGCTTCAGCAGCATGTTGAGGCAGGCGATGCCCGCCGCGCCGCCGCCGGTGGAGACGATCTTGATGTCTTCGAAACTCTTGCCGGCCACGTGCAGCGCGTTCATCGCGGCGGCGCCGACGACGATGGCGGTGCCGTGCTGGTCATCGTGGAAGACGGGAATGTTCATCCGCTCACGGCAGATCTTCTCGACGATGAAGCAGTCGGGCGCCTTGATGTCTTCGAGGTTGATCGCCCCGAAGGTCGGCTCCATGGCGCATACGATCTCCGCCAGCTTCTCGGGATCGGGCTGGTTCAACTCGATATCGAAGCAGTCGATATTGGCGAATTTCTTGAACAGGACGGCCTTGCCTTCCATCACCGGCTTTGAGGCCAGCGGGCCGATATTGCCAAGCCCCAGCACCGCGGTGCCGTTTGACACCACCGCCACGAGGTTGCCCCGGGCGGTGTAGCGCGCCGCGTTGGCCGGGTCGGCCTTGATCTCGAGACAGGCCTCGGCGACGCCGGGCGAATAGGCGCGGCTGAGGTCGCGCCCGTTGGCCAGAGGCTTGGTCGCCCGGATCTCGAGCTTCCCCGGTTTGGGATTCTCGTGATAAAACAGCGCCGCCTGGCGCAGGCTTTCCTGTGTGGTGTCCGACATGACCCGCCTCCCTCCCGAAGAAGTAGTTTAACGCTGAACAATCAGTCGTTGGCGGGATAACAGGACTCCGGCTGGGCGTAAACGAAAATCGCCCCCGACAAAGGCTGGGCGCTTTCGGAGCAGCGCCTACGAAGCCGCCACCCGCTTCGCCACCTCCGTGGGGCGGCGAGACGCGGAGGCCGCGCCGGGCAAGGCCGGTCGGGTCAGTAAACCACCGCTTCCAGCAACTCGATACGCTGCTCGGCCTGCTGCACGGTCAGGTCGGTGTAGACCGGCTCACCGGCGCGCTCCGAAAGCTCGCGCAGGCGGGCTTCCTGGGTGGCGCTCATCGGCTGGCGCGGGTCGGGCGGGACGTCGAGGGCGGCGTCGATCTGGGCGGGGCGGGTCATCGCGTTCATCTGATCATATCCTCTCGTTTGGCGGATCAACACGCAGCCCCCGCCCCCGGTTCCGACACCTGCGCCACTGCTATCGCTCACACCCGGCAGACGCGGCATTTCCGCAGGTGACAAGGAAGCCCGTGGCACCTATAACCCGCGCCAAATTCCGATCCGCACCCAAGGAGCTTTTTCAATGACCACCCTGGTTTTCGGCCACAAATCCCCCGACACCGACAGCACCGGCAGCCCGATCATCTGGTCGTGGTACCTGAACGAGGTGAAGGGCGTTGCGGCCAAGCCCGTGCTTCTGGGCGAGCCCAACACCGAAGCGGCCTTCATGCTCGAGCACTGGGGCTTCGAGAAGCCCGAGATCATCTCGGATGTCGAGGCCGACGCGCCGGTCGTCATCGTCGACACCAACAACCCGGCCGAGCTGCCGGCGTCGATCAACGCCGCCGACATCACCGCGATCATCGACCACCACAAGCTGGTCGGCGGCCTCGAGACCAAGGGCCCGATCGACATCACCGTGCGCCCGCTGGCCTGCACCGCGACCATCATGGTCGACCTGATGGGCGCCGACGTTGCCAAGATGCCCGACGCCATCAAGGGCGCGGCGCTGACCTGCATCCTGTCGGACACGCTGGAATTCCGCTCGCCCACCACAACCGCCCATGACCGCGCCGTGGCCGAGACCCTGGCCGCCGATCTCGGCCTCGACATCTCCGAGTTCGCCGCCAAGATGTTTGCCGCCAAGTCCGATGTCTCGGCCTTCTCCGATGCCGAGCTGATCCGCATGGACAGCAAGGAATACGCCGTCGACGGCACCAAGTTCCGCGTCTCCGTGCTCGAGACCACCGCGCCCGAGATCCCGCTCGACCGCAAGGACTGCCTGATGGAGAGCTTCAAGACCGTCGCCGCCGAGGATGGCGTCGATCAGGTGCTGCTCTTCGTGGTCGACATCATCAAGGAAGAGGCCACGCTGCTGGTCCCCAACGACCTGGTAAAGACCGTGGCCGAGAAAAGCTTCGGCGCCACCGTCGAGGGCGACACCGTGGTGCTGCCCGGCATCATGAGCCGCAAGAAGCAGATCATCCCGAACCTCAAGGTCTGATCTCTTCCACCGGAACGGACCCGAAGGGGCGCCCAGCGGGGCGCCCCTTTTTCGTGCCCTGTCATCGGCTTGCCACGGAACTCTGCCACAGGCTCTGGTCAATCCCCGCCGCCTGCGACAAGCTCGGCACGACCGCAAGACGAGCCAGAGATGACCCAAGACACGATCCAGATCGCCAGCGACGCCCTGACCGCCAGCATCGCACCGCTCGGCGCCGAAATGCAGAGCCTGCGCACCAGCGACGGCGCCGACCTGCTCTGGCACGGCGATCGCGCGTGGTGGAGCGGCCGTGCCCCGATCCTCTTCCCGATCGTCGGCAAGGCCCCGGGCGACCGCATCGCCGTGGGCGACCACGAAGCCGATATGCGCCAGCACGGTTTCGCCCGGCGCAGCGCCTTCACGCTCACGCACCAAAGCCCGACCGCCTGCCGCCATGTCCTGCGCGACAGCGCCGAGACCCGCGCGCTCTATCCCTTCGCCTTCGAGATCGCCGTGACCCACGCGCTCGAGGGCGCCACGCTCACTGTCGGCGTCGAGATCAGCAACCGCGACGCGCAGCCCATGCCCTTCGGCTTCGGCTTCCACCCGGCCTTCGCCTGGCCCCTGCCCGGCGGTGAGGGCAAGCCGCACGAAATCCGCCTCGACAACGGCGCCGAGCCGGCGCTGGCCCGCCTGCGCGACGGCCTTTTGCCGCCCGAGCGCCATCCCTCCCCGTTCCGCGCCGGCAAGCTGACCCTCGATCCCGCGCAGTTCGAGGCCGACGCGATGATCTTCCCCGAAGGCGCGGGCCCCGGCCTGACCTACGGCGTGTCCAGCGGCCCCGCGCTGGCCTTCACTTTCGACAACCTGCCCAACCTCGCGCTCTGGCAACCGCCCGGCGCGCCCTTCCTCTGCGTCGAGCCCTGGCACGGCATGGCCGCCGAGCACGGCGCCTCGCCGCAGATCGCCGCGCGCCCCTTCAGCCTCCCCCTGCCACCGCAGGAGACCGCCCGCTTCGGCTACTCCGTTACGGCCCGGCTCTGACCGCCCAACGGGGCTGGCCAAGCGCGCCCCCGCGCCCTACCTAGGGCGCGACCCGAGCACAAAGGTGACCCATGTCCCAGATCATCGAAGCCCTGTCCGACGTCTCGCAGAATTACGAGGCGCTGTTCGTCGACCTCTGGGGCTGCGTCCACAACGGCGTCACCGCCTATCCCGAGGCCTGCGCCGCGCTGCAGGCCTACCGCAAGGCAGGCGGCATCGTGGTGCTGGTGACCAACTCGCCCCGCGCCCGCGTCGAGGTCGCCAAGCAGTTGGAGAAATTCGGCGTCCCCGACGACGCCTGGGACACCATCGCCACCTCCGGTGACAGCGCCCGCGCCGCCATGTTCCAGGGCACGGTGGGCAACAAGGTCTATTTCATCGGCATCGAGGAGGAGAAGACCTTCTTCGAGCCGCTGCACCTGATCAAGGATCCGGTCGAGGTCACCTGCGTGCCGCTCGAAGAGGCCGAGGGCATCGTCTGCACCGGCCCGTTCGATGCCAGCGCCGACCCGGCGGTGATGCGCCCGCAGTTCCTCTATGCCAAGCAAAAGGGGCTGAAGCTGCTCTGCGCCAATCCCGACATCGTGGTCGATCGCGGCCACCGCCGCGAATGGTGCGCCGGCGCGCTGGCGGCGCTCTATACCGAGATGGGCGGCGAGAGCCTCTATTTCGGCAAACCGCACCCGCCGATCTACGATCTCGCCCGCCGCCGCCTGCACGAGATCGCCCCCGAGATCGGCGACAGCGCCATCCTCGCCATCGGCGACGGCGTGCGCACCGACATCCAGGGCGCGCAGGGCGAGGACATCGATTCGCTCTTCATCACCGGCGGGCTCGCGGCGGAAGAAACCCGCACCGAGACCCAGCCCCACGCCGAGGCACTGCTCGACTTCCTCGCCAAGGAAGGCATGACCCCGACCTACTCGATCGGCTTCCTGCGCTGAGCCGCCCTCGCCGTTCGGGCCTGACACGCAAGGGCGCGCCGCATGACAACGGCGCGCCCTTTGTCTGTCTGGCAAGTGGCCTCGGGCCTCGTCGCCACACGGTTCTTTGGTCGGAGCCGGTCGAAACGCCCTTGATTTTCTGCGCCCGCAAAGTAATAAAGTTACCCGAACGGCGATTTTCGCCGCATTTTTGTTACCAGGCCGAGGATCATGGAGGCTGAGATGTTCGATAACTTCCCGCGCGGAACCATCTGCATCGAGGATATCGAGATGGGGATGACGCGCCACCTGCGCAAACAGGTGACAGATCGCGACATCGAGCTCTTCGCCGAGGTCTCCACCGACCGCAACCCGGTGCATCTCGACGACGCCTACGCCCATGACACCATCTTCGAGGGCCGCATCGCGCATGGCATGCTGACCGCCGGGCTGATCTCGGCGGTGATCGGCGAACAGCTTCCGGGTCACGGCACGATCTATCTCGGCCAGACGCTGAAATTCCTTGCGCCCGTGCGCCCGGGCGACACGGTTTATGCCGAGGTCAAGGTGGTCGACATCGACCACTCGAAGCGCCGCGTCACGCTCGACTGCCACTGCTCCGTCGACGGCAAGAAGGTGCTCGCCGGCGAGGCCAAGGTGCTCGCCCCCTCGCGCAAGTTCGACTGACTCAGCCGCTGTCGTCGGGGCCTCGGCGAGGCAAGCCCACCCGCGCTCCGCTCACAGGCCGCCCCGTCCGCCGCGCGTCTGCCATAGCCGGATGGCCGCGCTCCCGCATCCACGACCGACAGCGCTCCCTCCTTCTCTGGTTCGACAAATACCTCGGGGGTGAATTGGCGCTCCGCGCCAAGAGGGGGCTGGCCCCCTCCCCCGTCACCGACTCGGAACGCCAGCACGGCGCTCAGCCCGACCCGCCCTCGGCCTTCAGCAGCGCCGTAAGCCCGGCGCGGTAATCCGGGTAGAACAGCTTCACTCCCAGTTCGTCCTTTATGCGCCGGTTCGAGACCCGCTTGCTCTCGGCATAGAAGCTGCGGGCCATGGCGCCCATCTCGGCGCTGTCGAAGGGCTCTTCCGGCGGCGGCGCGACGCCAAGCAACTCGGCCGCGTACAGGATGACCTCCTGAGGCGGCGCCGGATCATCGTCGCAAAGGTTGTAGACCGCGCCCGGATCAGGTTGGCGGATCGAGGCCTCGAGCACCTGCGCGATGTCGTCCACGTGGATGCGCGAGAACACCTGCCCCGGCTTCACGATGCGCCGCGCGGTGCCGGCGCGGACCTTCGCGAAAGGACCGCGCCCCGGGCCGTAGATCCCCGCCAAGCGGAAGATGTGCAGCGGCAGGTCGGGAATCGCCCGCCAGGCATCCTCGGCGGCCAGCCGCATGGCGCCGCGGCGCGTGCTCGGCGTCAGCGGTGTGTCCTCGTCGACCCAGCCGCCGCCGTGATCGCCATAGACCCCGGTGGTCGACAGATAGCCCACCCACTCGAGCTGCGCGGCGCGCTCGGCAATGGCCGGGCCGCAGAGCCGCAGCGCCGGATCCCCGTCGCTGTCCGGGCCGGCGGAAACCAGCACGTGGGAGACCCGCCCAAGGGCTTCCTCGACCGCCATCCGGTCCCAGAGAAGCGGCACGATGCCCTCGGCGCGCAGCCGTTCGGCCTTCTCGGGATCGCGGGTCGTGCCGATCACGGTCCAGCCCTGCGGCAGCAATTGCCGCGCAAGCGCCTGTGCCGAATACCCGTGTCCGAGCGAGAGAAGTCTCTTTGTCATGCATCCAAGGTGCGAGTTGCCGAAGCAATATGCAAGCGCGCAACGGTGAGCGGCGCTCCGCGCATGACCGGCTCCGCGGATAGGCAGCGCGCCCGAAAATCGCTATTCAGGGCCGAGGCCGTTCACAAGAGGTGTTCCATGCCGAGTCTGTCCCGCCGCGCCGCGATGGTGCTGCTGTTCGGAGGGCTTGCCGCCTGCGGCGCCCGCCGCGAAGAACCGGTGGCGCGGAACTACAACCCGCCGCTCTATCCCAACGAGACGCCGGAACTGCGCAGCCAGATCAATCGCTGGTCCGATCACTACGAGGTCCCGCGCGAGCTTGTGCACCGGCTGGCCATCCGCGAAAGCACCCACAACCCGGCGGCCCGCAACGGCCCCTATTATGGTCTGTTGCAGATCCTGCCCCAGACCGCCCGCACCATGGGCTTCCGCGGCACGCCTTCGGACCTGCTGAACGCCGACACCAATCTGCAATACGGCGTGAAGTACCTGCGTGGCGCATGGCTCCTGTCCGACGGCAGCCACGACGCGGCGATCGGCTGGTACGCACGGGGCTACTACTACGAGGCCAAGCGCCGGGGGATGCTGGTCGAGACCGGGCTGCGCTCGGCCTGAGGCGAATACCCGCGCCGATCATGTCACCGCCCGCAGCATGGCGGTGTTGGACTGGATGATGGTGTTCAGCTCGACAATCCGGGCCAGCCGCGCCTCGATCTCGTCCTGACCGGCGTCGAGCTGATCGACAATCCCCGACAGCGAATCCCCCGATCCATTCAGCGCCGCGCTCTCGATCTTGCACATCATCCGGGTCGAGCTGAGGCCGGTCACGTAGCGCTTCATGTCGAGCACGCTGCGGCCCAGCCGGGTCGCTTCGCTCTCGACCACCTTGAGCGCCTCTCCGGCGCTCTTGCGAAACATCTTGGCCTCGGCCTGAAGGGTATCGCGATCCTCGATCAGCGCGGTGATGTCGGGCGCGCTCTTCATGTCTTCCTCGAAGAGCGACGACATCTCGCGCTGCATGATCGCCGCGCAGACAAGGAACTGGCCGCGCTCGATGGTCTCGCGCATGCGGACATAGGTGCTGTCCTTGCCCTCGACAAAGCTCTTCACCCAGCTTGCCATCTCGTCGAGCATGGAGCCGTAATTGACCGAGATCGCGCTGATCGGCCCGCCGGCATTCTCCAGCCGCGAGGCGAGGATGCGCATGTTCATCGGCACCGTCCGGATCATCTTGATGATCTCGGTCATGCGGTCGGTCTCCTCCCGGATCTGGCCGATGGTGCGGACCATGGTCAGGAAGCGCTGCTGCTGCGGATCCAGCGCCAGCCCGCTGCGCTTGGCGCGATCCTCGAGCTCGAGCGACAGCGCGGCCGACATGTAGGCATCGTAATCCTCGTATCCGAGTTCGGGCAGGCGGGCGAGCAGCGTCTCGGCGCTTCGCGCCGCCGAGACACCCTCCTCGAGCTCGGCCCGGCGGAGATCGGCATAGAGATCCTTTACCTTCGAAAACAGCTCGGTATGCGGCTTTACACGCACCGAGAGGAACCCGCCGGGGATCGGCCAGGCCACCGCCAACACCCAGTAGAAACGCCCGTCCTTGGCCTTGTTCTTGACGTAGGCCGCGACCTGCTTGCCGGATTTGAGCCGGTCCCAATAGAGGTGGAACACCCCCTTGGGCATGTCGGGATGACGCACGATCTTGTGCGGCGCGCCCTTCAGCTCTTCCCAGCCGAAGCCCGAGATGCGGCGGAAGATGCTGTTGCCCTCGATGATCACCCCGCGCTCATCGGTGCGGGAGTAGAACATGCAAGACGCCTCGAACGGCACCTCGCCCATGCCACTCCGGCTTTGGGTGACGAGCTGGGAATCATGCTGGGTCATCGGTGCCTCGTGCCTCAGAACGCAATCGCACCGACCATGCACGCACGGGCCTTTCCAAAAGCTGAACGCGGGCGCTTTTGACGCCCGCGTTCCGAAATTTTTCAACCGTGGACCGCAGATCAGCCCGGGCTCATGCCCCGCAGCCGCTCGGAGCGGCGGCGCAGCAGCTCGACCGCGCTCAGCAGCAGGATCGAGATGCCCACGAGGATCGTCGCCGCGGCGAGGATGGTCGGCGAGATCTGCTCGCGCAGGCCGGTGAACATCTGCCACGGCAGGGTCTGCAGTTCGGCCGAGCCGATGAACAGCACCACCACGACCTCGTCGAAGGAGGTGATGAAGGCGAACAGGCCGCCCGAGATCACGCCGGGCAGGATCAGCGGCATCTGCACCCGGAAGAAGGTGGTGACCGGATCGGCGCCCATGTTGGCCGCGGCGCGGGTCAGCGAGCGGTCGAAGCCCACCAGCGTCGCGGTCACGGTGATGATCA
Source organism: Salipiger sp. (assembly GCF_059781815.1). Classification (NCBI taxonomy): domain Bacteria; kingdom Pseudomonadati; phylum Pseudomonadota; class Alphaproteobacteria; order Rhodobacterales; family Roseobacteraceae; genus Salipiger; species Salipiger sp. The sequence goes on from NZ_JBYNAH010000110.1 coordinate 13,665, forward strand.
CGAAGGGAATGCCCAGCACGGCGTGCGCCAGAACGACGCCCCAGTAGGTGCCGACGATGCCGATCTTCGAGTAGAAGAAATACATGCCCGTGGCCGAGATGATCAGCGGCACGATCATCGGCGAGATCAGGATCGCCATGATGGCGCGCTTGCCGGGCACGTGGCTTTGGCTCAGGCCGATGGCCGCCAGCGTGCCGAGCGACACCGAGATCAGCGTCGCCACCGGGGCGATCAGCAGCGAGTTCTTCACCGCGCGGGTCCATTCCGGGTTGGTCAGGAAGTCGCGGTAGTGCTTCAGCGAGTAGCCCTCGGGATCGAAACGCAGCATCTCGGGGGTGAAGGTGAAGAAGTCCTCGGCGTTGAACGACAGCGGCATCACCACGATGATCGGCGTGATCAGGAACACGAAGATCGCGCCGCAGATCACCCGGAAGGAATAATGCCACAGCACCTGCCCGGGGGTGAGGTAGGGCACCAGCTTCTCGCGGTAGCGGCCAAAGCCGATCCAGTAGGAGAACCAGCCAAAGAACCAGCCGAAAAGCGCCCCGACCACAAGGCCGGGAATGGCGCCCAGCAGGAAGCCCACCGCGGCGAAGATCGCGATCAGGCCCCAGCGGGCAAGCTTTTCCTTGCTTTCGCCCAGCACCGAGACGGCGAGGAAGCCGATCGCGGCCATGATGATGGCGCCGGCGACGATGCCCAGAAGGCTCGAGCCGTTGGCGGCGCCGACGAAGATGCCGGCAAATCCGCCCGCCGCGGCCAGCACAGGCAGGGTGAAGGAGAGGGGTTTCTCTTCCACGGGTGTGAGGATCACGTCGTTCATTGCCTTACCCCAGCTTCACGTTGTCGATGCCGACGATGCGGTCGTAGGCCCAGTAGAGGATCAGGACCACCGCCAGCAGGATTGCCCCCAGCGCGGCTGCGAGGCCCCAGTTGAGCGAGGACGAGATGTGATAGGCGATCCGGTTCGAAATGAAGGTACCGGTGGTGCCACCGACGATCTCGGGGGTGATGTAGTAGCCGATCGACAGGATGAACACGAGGATCGAGCCCGCGCCGATCCCCGGGATCGACTGCGGGAAATACACCCGCCAGAAGGTCGTCCAGTTGGTCGCGCCGAGCGATTTCGAGGCCCGCACGTAAGACGGCGGGATGGTCGACATCACCGAGTACATCGGCAGGATCATGAACGGCAGCAGGATGTGGGTCATCGCCACGATAGTGCCGAACTGGTTGTTGATCATGGTCAGGCGCGAGTCGTCCGCGACCAGCCCGATCCACACCAGCACGTCGTTGATCACGCCCTGTTGCTGCAGCATCACCTTCCAGGCCGAGGTTCGCACCAGAAGCGAGGTCCAGAACGGCAGCAGCACGAGGATCATCAGCAGGTTGGCGCTGCGCATCGGCAGGTTCGACAGGATGTAGGCCACCGGGTAGCCGAGCAGGATGCAGCTGAAGGTGATGACCAGAGACATGAACAGCGTGCGCTTGAACAGCAGCAGGTAGATGCGCTCGTTGTCCGGGCGCGCCTCTGCGCCGTCCGGCGTGAGCTGCATGTCGATCGAATTGAGGAAATAGCCCGAGGTGTAGTTGGGGCTGTAGAGCTTGATGGTCTGCCAGATCGGCGGATCGATCCAGTCCTCGTCGATCTCCTCGAAGCCATCCACGAACGAGACGGTCTCGAACTCGGGGCTGTCGACCAGCGCGTCGGCGGCCTTGAGCATGTCGGCGCGCGGCCCGCTGTAGGAGGACATGTCGCCGGCGGCGAGATCCTGGTAGAGCGCGGTGTGCACCGCCGACCACGGCTCTTCCTCGAGCAGGTTCTTCTGCTCCTCGCGTTGCTGGAAGCTGGCAAAGGCGGCGTATTCGCGGGCAGCGGTGGGCAGAAGCTCTTCGATGCCGTCGCGCAGCTCGAAGGCCGGCTGGCGCCCGTCTTCGTCGGCGGCCCAGTCCTGCTGCTTGGCAAGCCAGTCGGGATCGCCCATCAGCTCGACCCATGTCACGGCCTCGTCCCAGTCCTTGTCGAGATCCTCGAACTGGTCCTGATAGACCTCTCCGATGTCATCGAGCCCGCGGCCCGACTTGCGGAACAGCGACGAGGCGCCGGTCAGCTCGTAGTTCAGACGCGTGCCGAGGCGGGTGTGCAGCTTGCGCTCGGCGGCGATGAAAATGTCGTAGTAGGCGGCCTCGAAGGCGACCTCGGGCGGCAGGCCCTGCCCATCCCAGCTGCCCAGCTCCTCGGTGGTGAGCGGCAGCGTCTCAGAGACGATCTGGTTCTCGACCGAGCGGAACAGCATGTCCGCGATCGGGGCGATGAAGGTGATGAGCACGAAAAGCAGCAGCGGCGCGATCAGCATCAGCGCCCGCATCTTCTGCCTGCGCAGCGCCCGCGAAAGGCTCTTCTTCAGAGGCGTTCCGTCGGCGGCCAGCATCGGGCCGGATTTCTTTTCGGCCTGACGCAGCGCGTTGTCTGGCGTCGGCCCGTCGAGTGTGTCTGGCCCAGTGGCGTCGCTCATGCGGAATTGGTCCCCGTTGGATCTGCGTCTTTGATGCGCAGTTGATTTTTCTAGGGTGGAAGGGGGCCGCGCGGCCCCCTTCC
>NZ_JBYNAH010000111.1:0-16255 GCF_059781815.1 Salipiger sp.
CGCTCGATATCCGGGATGAAGCCCATGTCGAGCATCCGGTCGGCCTCGTCCACCACCATGACCTTCACGTCGGTGAGGATCAGCTTGCCGCGCTCGAAATGGTCGAGCAGGCGGCCGGGGGTGGCGATCAGCACGTCGACGCCCTTGTCGATGAGCTGTTCCTGTTCCTTGAAGCTCACGCCGCCGATCAGCAGCGCCTTGGTGAGCTTCACGTATTTGGCGTAGGTGTCGAAGTTCTCGGCCACCTGGGCGGCCAGTTCGCGCGTCGGGCAGAGCACGAGGCTGCGCGGCATCCGGGCGCGGGCGCGGCCACGGGCCAGCGCGGTGATCATCGGCAGCGTGAAGCTGGCGGTCTTGCCGGTGCCGGTCTGGGCGATGCCCAGAACGTCCTTGCCCTCGAGCGCGTGGGGAATGGCGCCCGCCTGGATCGGCGTCGGCGTCTCGTAGCCCGCTTCTTCAATGGCCTTGAGAACCTTGGGGTTCAGGTTGAGATCAGAAAACTTTGTCATGCGTGTCCGTTTTGGGGTGCGGACACTGAGACTTGGCCCGCGCGTATGGTCCTGGATCGGGCCCGGTTGGCCCCATGCGTGATGGCAGATGCGATCCCGATGTGGCGCCTTGTACCGGAATCACCGGGGAAACGTCAATCAGCGCGGCATTTTGGCGGTCAAATCGTGGGGTTCGGGGGACAGTCGCGCGCCGGTTGTCCCAAAAGACGTGACAGTTGCACCCGATTGCGGGTGTTGTGCGGGCCAGTCCCGGCACTCCGGCCGGGCTCAGGCGCCGGGGAAATGGCGGGCACGAAGGGCGGTCAGGTCCATGCGGTGCCGACGCAGCAGGCCGCGCGCGTCGAGCTGCGCGAGCAGGGAGGGGCGGGCGGTGCAGACCTCGTCATAGAACAGCCGCAGCGCCTCTTCGCCACCGGCGTCCTCGATCATCGCGAAGAGCGTGTGAAGGTTGACGGCATGGTCGCCGCGCGCCTGTGGCTTCAGCTCGGCGCGGTAGGAGCCCTGCGCCAGACGGAAGCGGTAGAGCCGCAGGAAATGATCCCAGTCGGCGGCGTGGAAATGGCCGAGCTCGAGGCCGGTGAGCGCGACCTGCCCGGGGTTGGTTACCCCGTCGAGCTCGACGTTGTGGATGCGGATCTGCAAGCCCTTGGTGCCGGCGCGGAAGAACAGCTTGCCGGCGACATGGCTGAGGAAGCCGCCCGAGAGATGCCTGCCCCAGTTGGGAAAGCAGGCCTCCGTCGCCTGCTGCCGCGCGCTCTGGTCGATGTGGAAGGCCTTGAAGGCGGTCTCTTCCGTGTCGTCGACGGGGGCCAGCGCCTCGACCGGGCGGACGCGGGCGCAGAGGCAGCTCTCGGGCAGGGCGGCGAGTTCCTCGGCCACGGTCCTGGCCACGGGGCCGGAGGGGAGCAGGAACTCGTCGGTGTCGATATGGGCAAGCCAGTCGACCTCCGGCTTGCGGTTGTTGGCGTGGCGGGCATTGGCGCCCTGCCGCGCCTGATGCTTCTTCGGACGCCCGTTGCGCTTGGCCCACCAGGCGTCGTCGGTGCAGAAGACCCGGATCTTGGGATGGGCGGCGAGCCTCTCCTCCGTCTCTGGCGAGTCGTCGTCGAGATAGAGGTAAAGCCGGTGCGCGCCGAGCTCGAGATGCCAGGCGGCGAAATCGAGGATCTCGGGCAGGGTGGCGTTGGTGGTGGTGACGGTGCCCCAGCGGGTCATGGCAGCGCCCCGAAGACCCGCGCCACCGCGGCGTCGGGATCGAAGCGCCTGGTCAGCAGCATGTCATGGGCGGCGAGCCGCGCGCGCAGTTCGGGCGTGTCGGCGCAGACCTCGTCGAACAGCATCCGCAGCCCGTCCTCGCCCTCTTCCTCGGCAAGAAAGGCGATCAGGTTGGCCTGCCCCATCTCGACCCGTTCCGAGCGCGCCCGGTAGGAGCCTTGCGTGCGGCGGAAGGCGAGGTGGTCGCGGAAGTGCTGCCAGCTTGGCGCGTGCAGGTGCGCGAGGTGGATGCCCTCGAGCCTGGCGCGGTTGCTGGCATCCTCGCCGGCGTATTTCAGCGTGTGGATGCCGAACCGGGTCTCGGGGATGCCGGTGCGGGCAAAGACCTTGCCCGAGGTGTGGCTCAGGAAACCGCCATAGAGATGCATACCGAAGGTCGGGTAGATCTCCTGCAGCACGCTCTTGGGCTGCCTGGCGTGGTGATGGGTGCGCTTGAAATGCGCGGGCCAGCCAGTGTCCGAGGCCAGCGCCTCGGCAGGCGCCACGCGGGCGAGCGCATGGCGGGGCGAGACCGCGGCGAGACGCTCGGACACAGGGCCGTCGGGCAGCAGGAACTCGTCGACATCGATATGGCCGAGCCAGTGCAGGCTGTCGGCGCTCTCGCGCAGGGAGCGGGTGGCGTTGTGCACCTGACGCAGCTGGTGCGCCTCGGGGCGCTGCTTGCCGGTGGCCTGCCACCACGCCGCGTCGCAGCAGGTGACGTGGATCTTCGGGTGCCGCGCGAGGAACGCGGGGGACTCGTCGTCGGGCGCGTCGAGATAGAGGTGCAGCGCGTCGGCGCCCAGTTCGAGGTGATGCGCGGCGAAGCGCGCGATCGCCGGAAGCGGTGCCCGGATGGTCGAGACCAGCCCCCAGCGCAGGCTCTCTGCGGTGAGGTCGCGATGCGCCCGAGGCACGGGGGCGGCGTTTTCGCTGCGCCTGTCCGGGGCGCTGCCGGCCTCCTTGCGGGCCTTGCGTTTGCGCATGGTCATCAGACGGCGGAACAGGGTGCGGTCGTCATGGATCAGCAGATCGAGCAGCTGATGGGCGAGGGGGCGGATCACCGGATCGTCCTCGGCCTCCATCCAGAGCCGCCCGATCATGTTGACGTCGAGCCCGCCGGACGCGATCGAATAGGCGTCCATCTCCATCGGGAGGTCCGCCCGGACCCGGCCATCCAGCGGGAAGGCGCGGTCGGGTGGCAGGCCGGAATAGAGCCGCTCGGATTCATAAAGCTTCATGGTGCCGAAGAGCACGGTGAGCGCCAGCCCCACCGAGCGCTGCGTCGGCGTTGTGCCGTGATCGCCGAAGGTGGTGATCGCCGAGACCAGCCAGCGCTGGTTCAGCCGTGCGCGCAGGTGCGCGCCCTGTTCGCGCCACAGCCGCTGAAACAGCGCCGGGATGTGATCGGGAAAACTGCGCTTGCGCAGATGGGCAATGAGCAGGGCGTTGAGAAACACCAGCTCGCTCTCGCCGGCCAGTTCCGTGCGCAGGGCGTGGCGCTTGCGGTGATAATCGGAGCGGAAGGGCGGCGCCTCGGCGGGGTCGTCTTCGGGATCGCCGACGATCTGCGTGGCGAGCGGTGCGAGGTCGAGATCGGGGGGCGGCGGGGCCTCGCCTTCGGCATAGGTGATCTCGTCGCGCCGGCCCTCCATCTGGGTCAGCACGGCGCTGATGCTGCCGGGCCAGGTCGGACGCCTGTCGTGTCTTGTCTCGTCGCTGCTCATGGCGCGGAGAGTGGCGCGGGATCGCACGCCGCGCAATCGCGGCGGCGCGCTTTCCGGGCGTGGTGGTGCAGCGGGGACGCGGGGCTCAGAGCCGCTCGTAATCGCCGAGCATGGTCGGGCAGCGACGATGGGCGTTGGTGAGCCCGCCCGCGGCGCCGTTGCGGATCAGGTGCCAGGTGGGCTTGTAGCCCGCCACCTGCGCCCGCGAGTACGAGCAGCCGCCCGGGGTGACATAGACCTGGCCCTGGTAATCGGCGCCGGGATGCGGGTTCGCGTTGTCGGCGCGCAGGGTCTTCTGGCTCGAGCTGAACACCGTTGAGCCGGCATGGGCCGCCGGGGCGAGCGAGATCATGGCAACAGCGAAGACAAGCGCGAAGGGTCGTTTCATGCGGGGAAAACTCCGTTCCGTTGAGGGTGAACTCAGGATCGGGGAGAGGCGTAAACGCCAGCTATAAATTTACAATGCGCGCTATTTCCTGACGTCACGTCGCCGCGTCGGTCTTGAGGCCCCGGTGCTGCGGGCTTGGCAAAGCCTGCGCTTTGGGGCAGAGCAGGGAGCATGAACACCACCTCCTTCACCCTCCACGCCACCGACGGCAAGGCGCGCACCGGCGTGATCTCGACCCCGCGTGGCGAGATCCGCACCCCGGCCTTCATGCCGGTGGGCACTGCCGCCACGGTCAAGGCGATGCTGCCCGAGCAGGTTCGCTCCACCGGGGCCGACATCTTGCTAGGCAACACCTATCACCTGATGCTGCGGCCCACGGCAGAGCGCATCGCGCGGCTGGGCGGGTTGCACAAGTTCATGAACTGGGAGCGACCGATCCTGACGGATTCGGGCGGTTTCCAGGTGATGAGCTTGGCCGACCTGCGCAAGCTTACCGAGGAGGGCGTCAGCTTCCGCAGCCATATCGACGGCTCCAAGCACATGCTCACCCCCGAGCGCTCGATGGAGATCCAGCGGCTTCTCGGCTCGGACATCGTGATGTGCTTTGACGAATGCCCGGCGCTGCCCGCCGACCGCAGGCGGCTGGAAGAGAGCATGCGCCTGTCGATGCGCTGGGCGCAGCGCTCGCGCGAGGCTTTTGGCGACCGGCCCGGCCACATGCTCTTTGGAATCCAGCAGGGCGGGCTCGAGCCCGACCTGCGGCAGGAGAGCGCCGAGGCACTGAAGGCGATCGGCTTTGACGGCTACGCCGTGGGCGGGCTGGCGGTGGGCGAGGGGCAGGAGGCAATGTTCGCCTGTCTCGACCACGCGCCCGAGCACCTGCCGGTCGACAAGCCGCGCTACCTGATGGGCGTGGGCAAGCCCGACGACATCGTCGGCGCGGTCAAGCGCGGCATCGACATGATGGACTGCGTGTTGCCGACCCGCTCGGGTCGGACGGGGCAGGCCTTCACCCGGCGCGGCGTGGTCAACATCAAGAACGCGCGGCATTCCGACGATCCGCGACCGCTCGATGAGAACTGCTCCTGCCCGGCCTGCAGCGGCTATTCGCGGGCCTACCTGCACCATGTCTACCGCGCCCACGAGATGATCTCGGGCATGCTGCTGACCTGGCACAACCTGCAGTACTTCCAGGACATCATGGACGGCATGCGCCACGCCATCGCCGAGGGCCGCTTCGAGGCCTGGGAGGCGGATTTCCACGCCGGCCGCGCCGAGGGCGATATCGAGCCGCTCTGAGATCAGGGCGCGCCGGTCGCCCGTAGCGCGCCGCCTCCAGACCCCTGCAAAGAACAGCGCCCGCATTCCAAGGGAGAGGAATGCGGGCGCGGCGCTGGTCTTGCCTGAGGGAGGAGATCAGACCAGCGCGAGGGAGAGGGCGGGGATGAAGGTCACCATCATCAGCGCCACCAGCAGGGCCAGCAGGAACGGCCAGCCGCGTTTGACGAACTCGGCGAAGGGCGTCTGGGTCAGGTTGCAGACCAGCAGCATCACCGTGCCGACCGGCGGGGTCAGCGTGCCGAGCGCGAGGTTGAGGATCATCACGATGCCGAAATGCACCGGGTCGATGCCGAGCTGCATCACCACCGGCTTCAGCAGCGGCACGAGGATGATGAGCAGCGCGTTGCCCTCGATGAACATGCCCAGCACCAGCAGGATGACGTTGACGATGAGCAGGAACAGCCAGGGGTTCTGGGTCAGCGACATGATCCACTCGGCCAGCGCCACGCCGGCCTGCTCGAGCGAGAAGATCCAGCCGAGCGCCGAGGACATCATGATCACCAGCAGCACCGCGGCGGTCTGCCGGGCGGTCTGGCTGAAGGCGTCGGTCAGATCGCTGAGCTTCATCTCGCGGTAGACGAAGAGCCCGATCACGATGGTTACCACGGTGGCGATGGCGCCGGCCTCGGTGGGCGTGAAGATCGCGAGGCGGATACCGCCGATGATGACGAGGATCAGCAGGAAGGCGGGCCAGGCGCTGGCCAGCGTGGAGGTGGTCTCCTTGGCGGTGGGCCAGCTGGTGCGCGAGGGCTTGTAGCCGTCCTTCTTGGCGACCCAGTAGGTCGCGGCGATGAGCAGCGCCGCGCAGAGCAGGCCCGGCAGGATGCCGGCCACGAACATCGAGCCGATCGAGACATCGGCCACCAGCCCGTAGATGATCAGCGCGATGCCCGGCGGCAGGATCGGGGTGATCAGCGCCGAGGCGGCGGTGATGGCGGCGGCGGTGCCGCGGTCATAGCCGGCCTTGAGCATGTCGGGCACCAGCATCCGGCACATCATCGCCGCATCCGCGAGGTTGGAGGCCGAGAGCCCGCCCATCAGGGTCGAGAGCATGATGTTGGTATGCCCGAGACCGCCGGTCAGCTTGCCGACCAGCAGGTCGGCGACCTTCAGCAGCCGCGAGGCGATGCCGGTGGTGCCGAGCAGCGTGCCCAGCAGGATGAAGAACGGGATCGCGAGGAGCGAGGGGTTCTGCGTCGGCGCGATCAGGCGCTGCACCGCGATCTGGATCGGGATCTGCTGGAAGAACAGGAAATAGCCGAGGATCGCCGCGAACATCGCGAGGTAGATCCGCATGTTCAGCGCGAACAGCAGGAACATGAAGGGGATGATGATGAACCAGTCCATGTCGCGCGCCTCAGCCCAGATCTTCGGGAGTGTCGTCGACGGGTTCGACGGGGCGGTTCAGGATCAGCATCCCCACCTTCCACAGCATCACCAGCGCGATGCCGATGGCGCCCACGGTCACGGCGATGTCGATCCAGTACCACGACATGCGCAGGATCTGAGTCTTCTTCAGCGCCGCACTCTCGGCCAGCCGGTAGCCCAGAAGCGCCATGTAGCTCAGAAGGCCGATCGAGATCAGCCCGATCACCACGCCGAGCCAGCGGTTGAGCGTCTCGGGCAGCATCATGGTGATGACGTCGATCTTGAGGTGATGGTCCTCGATCTCGCAGGCGATGGCGCCGAGGAACACGATCCAGATCAGCAGGAACGCGGACATCTCCTCGGTCCACTGGATCGGGTTGCCAAGCAGGTAGCGGGCGATCACGGCGGCGGCGGTGATCGCGATCAGCGCAAAGACCAGCAGGCCGGCCAGCGCCGAGACGAGTTTGTAGGAAAACTTCACGAGGAACCTTCGCAATAGAGGATGGCCCGCGCGACGAGGGTCGCACGGGCCGGGGTCGGATTACTGGCCGAGCTGCTCCTGGATCTCTTCGTAGAGACCCTCGGACCATTCGGGGAACTGCTCGTAGACCGCCATCGCCTTTTCCTTGAACGGGGCGACGTCGGGGTAGGTGACGGTGACGCCGGCGGCTTCCATGTCGGCGAGGATCTGCTCGTCGGCCTGGGCGGCAAGCTCCTGGCTGTAGAGGCCGGCCTCATAGCCGGTTTCGTGCAGCATCTCGACGACTTCCGGGTCGAGCGTGTCGAAATAGGCCTGACCGCCGAGCCACAGCGAGGTGTTCTGCAGGTAGGAGATCATCGACAGCTCCTTGGCCTGCTCGTGCAGTTTCTGGCCGAAGAGCACCGGCAGCGGGTTCTCGACACCGTCGATCACGCCCTGGGTCAGCGCCGGGTAGACATCGCCCAGCGGCATCGGGGTCGGCGTGCCGCCCATCGCCTCGATGGCGCGGATCTGCATGATGTTGTTGGGCGTGCGGATCTTCATGCCCTTGAGGTCATCCGGCGTCTCGACCTTCTTGGTCGCGAGCAGCTGGCGGGTGCCGTAGAGGTAGTTCTTGATCACGATGTGGATGCCCTGCTCCTGCAGCGCCGCCTCTTTTTCCTTGAACCAGTCGGATTCGTAGATCTTGAACAGACTCTCGGCGTCATCGGTCAGGTACGGTCCGAACAGGATGCCGAGATCGGGATCGTAATCGGTCAGGAAGCCCACGTCGGCGATGGTGATGACGTTCACGCCGAGCATGCCCTGCTCGATCACGTCCTTCTTGGCGCCAAGCTGCGAGGAGGGGTAGAGCTCGAGCACGACCTCGCCGTCTGAGGCCTCGGCCACCAGCTCTTTCCAGCGGTGCATCACGAGATCAGCGGGCTCGCCCGGGTTGTTCTCGTAGGCGATGCGGACGGTGGTTTCCGCCAGCGCCGGCATTGCCAGCATGATCGCGGTGGTGGCGCCCAGCAGGGCCTTGGTGAGAGTTTTCATGAGACTCCTCCGTGTCACGGTTGATTGGTCGGATGGGGTGTGCGCTGAACCGGCCAGATGGTGATCGGTTCGGAACGCTGCTCGCGGGAGGTCAGCCAGTTGGCCAGAACCTCGCCGGAATGCTGGAAATGGTCGGACAGCGCGGCGCTGAGCGCGGCTGTATCGTGGCTCTCGAGCGCCGCGATGATGCGGTCGTGCTGGGCCTTGGCGGTCGCGGTGTTGAGCTCCTGCGACTTGCCGACCTCGAGATAGTATTTCAGCGGCACCGACAGCACGTCGTACATGCGCGTCAGCACCTCGTTGCCGGCGGCCTGCACCAGCCCGTAGTGAAAATCGTAATCCGCCTGCGCGGCCTCGGCGGCGGTCAGGGCGCCGACCATGCGATCGTTGGCGGCGCGGATCGCGGCAAGCTGTTCGGGCGTGACATGGCAGATCATCAGCGGTGCGGCACCGGTCTCGTTAATGCGGCGGAAGTTCAGCACGTCGGTGAAGCTGCGCGCCGAGGTGTCGAAATGGTCGGTCAGCTCCTGGAACATGATGCCGAAATCCGGCGTCCGCACCTTGGCGCCGCGCTTGGTCTTTTCGATCAGGGACAGGGCCTCGAGATGGATCATCGTCTCGCGGATGGTGTTGCGTGAGACCTCGAACCGTTCTGCGAGTTCGCGCTCGTTGGGCAGGAGATCGCCGGGCTTGTAGCCCTCGGCAATCTCGCGGCGCAGCACGTCGCGAATTTCCTCCACCGTCGATTTGGCCACTTGCTCCTCCTACAGACCGTGACTTTGGTTGGACCATAGGGCCAAAGAAAATCGCGCGTCAAGCGGCCTTTGCGTTGTTTGCGCCAACAGTCGCGGCGTGAGGAGGGGAGGTCAGGACCAGTTGACCGAGGCCAGGAGAGTCTCGCGGGCGGTCTTCAGGTGTTGGTCGAACGCCTCGAGAGCGGCGTTATGCCGGCCCTGCAGAACCGCTTGTATGACAGCGAGATGCTCGCGGATCGCCTCGCGGTTCCGGGCTGTCTCGTCGCGCTTGTTCCATTGGTAGTGGTAGTGGACGATGATCGAGATGCGGTGCGCGAACTCGTCGTAGAAGCGATTGCGCGCGGCGGCGCAGACCAGCCGGTGGAAGCGCGCGTCGAGGGCGGGAAACTCGGTCATCGCCGAATCGTCACGTGCGAGAAGGTTGATGTGCAGTCGCTCCATCTCGACCATGCGGGGCAGGGCAGGATGGTTCGGATCGGAGCAGAGTCTTCGCATCGCCTCGCGCTCGATGAGCTCGCGCATGTCACACATCTCGAGCGCGTAATCGCGGGTGAAGCCGCGGAAGGTCCAGTGTTTGTTGGGGTTCTTCTCGACCAGACCGCTGAGGCGAAAGTTCTGAAGCAGGTCGCGCACCAGCGCGACCGAGATGCCAAGCTGCCGCGCCAGCTCGCTCTCGTGGATCTGCGCGTTGGGTGGCAGGTCGGTGCGCAGGATCCATTCGTGGAACTGGTGCTCGGCGCGCTCTGCCGGAAGTGCCACGTCTTCGGGAGGGAAGCGATCGGCCACGGTGGGGGTGCGCAAAAGCACCTTGCGGCGGCCCTCCCACTCGAGAATTCCAAGGCTTGCCAGATGCGACAGCACGTTGCGCGCGGTGGTGCGCGAGATCGCAAGCTGGGCGCAAAGCTCCGCCTCGGTGCCCAGTTCGCTGCCCGGCTCGAGCCCGGAAAACAGGTCCATCGCCTGATTGGCGGCGGCCTTGAAGGTCTGGTTCTGTCGCGACATGCTGCGCGCCCTCTCGGGTCATCCGTATTTCAACTTGAGCTGAATGTATTTTATTTATAAAAAACCGTAAAGGGGCGCGCGACTCCCTGATCGCTTCCGCGCGCCTTCAGCCGACGGAGGATTCCCATGACCGCGACCGATATGAAGGCTCTGCTCTGCGACGAGCCGGGCAAACTGACCTGCGTGACCCGCCCGCGCCCCGAGGACAAGCCGGGCCATCTGCGCATCCGCATCGAGGCCATCGGCATCTGCGGCACCGATTACCACATCTACGGCGGCAACCAGCCCTTCCTGCAATACCCGCGCGTCATGGGCCACGAGCTCTCGGCCCGGGCGATGGCGGACAGCGCCGACGGCCGCATCAAGGCGGGCGATCTGGTCGTGGTGAACCCCTATCTCACCTGCGGCACATGCCGGGCCTGCAGCATCGGCAAGCCCAATTGCTGTGAGAACATCGCGGTGCTCGGCGTGCATACCGATGGCGGCATGTGCGAGGAGATCGTGGTGCCCGAGGGCAATCTCTACCCGGCGGGCGATCTCAGCCCGCAGGCGGCGGCGATGGTCGAGTTTCTCGCCATCGGCGCCCACGGCGTGCGCCGCTCCGGCCTCGCCGAGGGATCCTCGGCGCTGATCGTGGGCGCGGGCCCGATCGGCGTGGGGGCGGGGCTCTTCGCCCATATCGCCGGCGCCGAGGTCACCTTGCGCGACACCTCGCCCGACCGCCTCGCGTTGGCCAAGGCGATCATCCCGGCGGCGAAGACCGAGCTGGTCTCGGAGATCGCCGACACCGTCTATGACACCGTCTTCGACGCCACCGGCAATATCGGCGCGATGAATGCTGGCCTGAATTATCTCGCCCATGGCGGCAACTACGTGCTTCTCTCGGTGGTGAAGGGCGACCTGAGCTTTGCCGACCCGGAATTCCACAAGCGCGAGACCACGCTTTTCGCCAGCCGCAACGCGCTCAAGGTCGATTTCGAGCACGTTATGGACTGCATGGCCAAGGGGCTCGTGCCCGTCGACAAGATCGGCACCCACCGGACCACCATCGAGGGCGCGGTCGAGGATCTGCCGAAATGGGCCGAGGATCGCGGCAGCGTGGTCAAGGCGCTGATCGAGGTGGCCGCATGAGCGATGTGAAAACCCCCATCGTGCAGTTCGGCACCTCGCGCTTCCTGCAGGCCCATGCCGACCTGTTCTTTTCCGAAGGCACGCCGGAGCGCGCCATCACCGTGGTGCAGAGCTCGGGCGATCCCGCCCGCGCCGCGCGGCTGGGCGCGCTGGCCGCCGAGGGCGGCTTCCCGATCCGGGTGCGCGGCCAGCAGGACGGCAAGGTGGTAGACGAGGAGCGCCGCGTGACCTCGGTCAGGCGCACGCTCTCGACGGCGTCGGACTGGGCCGAACTGTCGCGCGTAATCACCGAGGAGGCCGAGGCGATCCTGTCGAACACCGGCGACTCGGGCTATGAGCCCAAGCCCGCCGACGATCAGGCGCGCCCGGATCAGGCGATGTCCTACCCGGCCAAGCTCTTTCACCTGCTGGCGGCGCGCCATGCGGGCGGGGGCACGCCGCTGACCATCTTCCCGATGGAGCTCATCCCCAACAATGGCCGCGTGCTGAAGGCGCGCGTGCTCGAGATCGCCGCCAGCCAGAAGGCCGACCCGGTCCTGATCGACTGGCTGGACGCCTGTCTCTGGGTCAACAGCCTCGTCGACCGCATCGTCTCGGAGCCCATCGACCCGGTGGGCGCGGTGGCTGAACCTTACGCGCTCTGGGCCATCGAGGCGCAGGACGGGCTGGCTCTGCCGGTCGTGCACCCCTCGGTGCAACTGGTCGAGGATCTCGAAGAGATCGAGCGGCTGAAGCTGCACATCCTCAACCTCGGCCACACCGCGATGGCCGCGTTCTGGATGGCGGGTGACGCCGATCCCGACGCCATCGTGCGAGACCTGCTCTCGGGCGAGGTCGGCGCCAAGGTGAAGGACGTGATGGCAAGCGAAGTGCTGCCGGGCTTTGCCCTGCGCGGGCTTGGCGACAAGGCCGAGGCCTATCTCGCGGTGACGCTGGAGCGCTTCGCCAACCCGTTCCTCGATCACCGCATTGCCGATATCGCGCAGAACCATGGCCAGAAGCTCGAGCGCCGCATCGGCGCGTTCCTGTCGTGGGTGCGCGAGGTGCAGCCCGACTACGCCGCGCCGGTGCTCGACGGGCTTTGCGCCCGCGAGGAGGTCTGAGATGGCCGCCCCCACGATCATGGTGCTCGACCCCACCGACACGGTGGCGGTGGTGCTCTCGGACATGGCGGAAGGCGAGACCCGCGACGGGCTGACCGCGCTCGAGCCGATCCCGCGCGGGCACAAGATCGCCCGCGTGGCGATGGTCGCCGGCGATCCGGTGCTGAAATACGGGCAGGTCATGGCGGTGGCGAGCCGCGATATCGCCGTGGGCGCGCATGTGCACGTGCAGAACTGCGCGCTGCCAGAGGGCAGCCATGGCGTCAGCGCCGTTCAGGCGCGGCTGCCCGAGGCACCGGCGCGCAACACGTTTCAGGGCTTTGCCCGGCCTGACGGGCGGGTCGGCACGCGCAACTATATCGGGGTGATCGCCTCGGTGAACTGCTCGACCACGGTCTGCGATGCCATTGCCGCCGAGGCCAACCGGACGCTGCTGCCGAAATATCCCAATGTCGACGGCTTCGCGCCCATCGTGCACGATCAGGGCTGTGGCATGGCCAACCAGGGCGAGGGGTTCGACGCGCTGGTGCGCACCCTCAAGGGCTATCGCGACCACCCGAATTTCGCCGGCGTGCTGATCATCGGGCTGGGCTGCGAGGTCAACCAGCTGACGCTTTACAAGCCGACCGAGTGGACCAAAGAGCGCTTCAAGACCTTCAACATTCAGGAGGTCGGTGGCTCGCGCTCGGCGGTGAAGCGGGCGCTCGAGCTGCTCGAGCCGATCGCGGCGATGGCCAACGAGGATACGCGCAGCGAGCAGCCGGTCTCGGGGCTCACGCTCGGGATGCAATGCGGCGGCTCGGACGGGTTCTCGGGCATCACCGCCAACCCGGCGCTCGGCGTGGCCTCGGACATGCTGGTGGCGGCGGGCGGAACCTCGATCCTGTCGGAGACGCCGGAGATCTACGGCGCCGAGCACCTGTTGATCGCGCGCGCCGACGCGGGCACGGGCGAGAAGATCGAGGACATGATCGCCTGGTGGCGCGACTATGCCGACCGCAACGGCGCGTCGCTCGACAACAACCCCAGCCCCGGCAACAAGAAGGGCGGGCTGACCACCATCCTCGAGAAATCGCTGGGCGCGGTGGCCAAGGGCGGGCTCGCGCCGCTCTCGGGCGCCTATGCCTATTCCGAGAAGATCGACCGGCACGGCTTTGTCTACATGGACAGCCCAGGCTACGATCCGGTGGCGGCGACCGGGCAGGTGGCCTCCGGGGCCAATCTCATCGCTTTCACCACCGGGCGCGGCTCGTGCTTCGGTGCCAAGCCGGCGCCGTCGATCAAGCTGGCCTCGAATTCGGACCTGGCGCGCTCGATGCCCGAGGATATCGACATCGATTGCGGTGGCGTGGTCGAGCAGGGCGTGTCGCTGACTGAGATGGGGCAGCGGATCTACGACCTGCTTCTCGATACCGCCTCGGGCAAGAAGACCATGTCAGAGGAGTTCGGCTACGGCGACAACGAGTTCGTGCCGTGGAAGATCGGCGCGGTGCTCTGATCCGCGACCAGACGGATGCTTGCGAGAGGCGCGGTGCGGGGAGTGCCGCGCCTCTTTCATCACAGGCGAGTGGAAAAGGGTCGTTCTCTGCTTCCGGCGGCTGAACCTCTCTGGCGCGGAACAAGGCCGAAGGCCGCCGCGCCATCGCCAGCCCGCCCCCGGGGCTGGCGATCTGGTTGGGCTGGGCGCAACGTGTCGAGGTCTTTCGGACTTGGCTGGAATAAATCGAGAGGATCGCCGGTCGGATCGCCATCCCGCGGGCTGGCGACGCCGCGACGGCGCCCGATCGTTTCGCTGGACGCTATCTCCGAAAGAAAAGGGCCGCCCCGGAGGACGGCCCTTTCCACATTCAGTGAGCTCAGGCTCAGCCGAGCGCCGCGACGCCCGGCAGGACCTTGCCTTCCATCCATTCGAGGAAGGCGCCGCCGGCGGTGGAGATGTAGGTGAAATCCTCCGACGCGCCGGCCTTGTTGAGCGCCGCTACGGTGTCGCCGCCACCGGCGACCGAGACCAGCTTGCCCGAGGCGGTGGCCTTCGCCGCATGGGCCGCGGCGGCATTGGTGGCGGTGTCGAAGGGGGCGATCTCGAAGGCGCCGAGCGGGCCGTTCCAGATCAGCGTCTCGGCCCGGTCGATGGCCTGCTCCACATGCGCCACGCTGTCGGGGCCGGCGTCGAGGATCATCGCGTCCGCCGGGCAGTCCTCGGCCTTCACGACCTCCGAGGGCGCGTTCTCGCGGAACTCGCGGGCCACGACCACGTCGCGCGGTAGCAGGATCTCGCAGCCGGTCGAGGCGGCCTTCTCGGCGATCTCCTTGGCGGTGCCGGTCATCTCGTGTTCACAAAGAGACTTGCCCACGTCGATGCCCTGCGCGGCGAGGAAGGTGTTGGCCATGCCGCCGCCGATCACCAGGATGTCGACCTTCTCGACGAGGTTGCCGAGCAGCTCTAGCTTGGTCGAGACCTTGGCGCCGCCGACCACCGCCAGAACCGGGCGCTTGGGCGTGCCGAGCGCCGCTTCCAGCGCCTCGAGCTCGGCCTGCATCAAGCGACCGGCGCAGGCCGGCAGCAGATGCGCCAGCGCCTCGGTCGAGGCATGCGCGCGGTGCGCGGCCGAGAAAGCATCGTTGCAGTAGACATCGCCGAGCTTTGCGTATGTCTTGGCGAGCTCGGGGTCGTTCTTTTCCTCGCCGGGCTCGAAGCGGGTGTTCTCGAGCAGCACCACCTGGCCCTTGTCGCAGGCATCGATCACCACCTCGGCCTCGTCGAGGGTGGTGAAATGCACCTTGGTGCCGAAGGCCGCCTCGAGCGCCGGCAGCAGCATCTTGAGCGACATCTCGGGCACGACCTTGCCCTTGGGCCGGCCGAAATGCGCCAGCAGCACCGGGGTGCCGCCGCGCGCGAGAATGTCCTGCACCGTGGCGCAGACGCGCTCGATGCGGGTGGCGTCGGTGACCTCGCCGTTTTCCACCGGCACGTTGATGTCGACACGGGTCAGCACGCGCTTGCCGTCCAGCTCCATGTCGTCGAGGGTCTTCCAGGCCATCTTGTCCTCCTGTCAAAGCGTTGCCCAAGGTCTGCCCCGAAGCGCCGGCGGGGTCAATGTGCGGGCGTCCCTTGGCATTCGCGCAGGCGCGGATTAAGTCTCGGTCCGTGATATGATGCGCAGGGAGTGATGCGACATGGCCGAGATCAAGGACCCCGAGAACACCATCCTCATGGAGCTGAAGGACGGCACCGTGACCATCGAGCTGCTGCCCGACGTGGCGCCCAAGCACGTGGAGCGGATGAAGGAACTGGCGCGGTCGGGCGCCTATGATGGCGTGGTGTTTCACCGCGTGATCGAGGGCTTCATGGCCCAGACCGGCGACGTGCAGCACGGCAACAAGGACAACGGCTTCAACATCGGCCGCGCCGGCACCGGCGGCTCCGATCTGCCCGACCTGCCGGCGGAGTTCTCCAAGCTGCCGCACGATCGCGGCACGCTGGGTGCCGCGCGCTCGATGAACCCGAACTCGGCCAACTCGCAGTTCTTCATCAACTTCAAGGACAACCACTTCCTCAACGGGCAATACACCGTCTATGGCCGCGTCATCGACGGCATGGCGCATGTGGATGCCATCACCCGGGGCGAACCGCCCGCGGATCCCGACAAGATGGTCAGTGTCAAGGTGGCTGCAGATGCGTAACCTGGTCGCAGCCGGCCTCTGCGTGCTGGCCGCGCCGCTTTCGGCGGCGGGGCTCGACGTGACGGTGTCGGGCGAGGGTGCCAACGGCACCTTCCATATCGACCTCTTCGAGGACGTGGCGCCGAACCACGTGGCGCAGATCACCGCGCTGGCGGACGAGGGCGCCTATGACGGCGTCGCCTTCCACCGGGTGATCGACGGCTTCATGGCCCAGACCGGCGACGTGCAATACGGCAAGATGGGCGCGGACATGCGCATGGCGGGGATGGGCGGCTCGGACCGCCCGGATCTCGCGGCGGAGTTCTCGGACCGCGATTTCGCGCGGGGCGTGGTCGGCATGGCGCGCTCGCAGAACCCGAATTCGGGCAACTCGCAGTTCTTCATCATGTTCGCCCCGGCGCCGCATCTCAATGGCCAGTACACGGTGGTGGGCGAGGTGACCTCGGGCATGGACGTGGTCGACGCGATCAAGCGCGG
>NZ_JBYNAH010000112.1:0-3279 GCF_059781815.1 Salipiger sp.
CCACCCTTCTCTGGTTCAAAAATACCTCGGGGGAGTCCGCGCCTGCGCGGACGGGGGCAGCGCCCCCGCGCCCCCTCTCGGCAAGCGCGACGGCCCAGCCCCTAGATGCAGCGCCCGCCATCCACCTCCATGCAGACGCCGGTCACCATCGAGGCCTCGTCCGAGCACAGGAACAGCGCCGCATTCGCCAGGTCCTCCGGCGTCGAGAACCGCCCGATGGGGATCGTCGAGAGGAACTTTGCCCGCATCTCGGGGGTGTCCTCGCCCATGAAGCTTGCCAAAAGCGGCGTGTCGCCCGCCACCGGGTTCAGCGCGTTGACCCGCACCCCCGCCGGCGCCAGCTCGATCGCCATCGCCTTGGTGGCGGTGTTCATCCAGCCCTTCGAGGCGTTGTACCAGTTGAGCCGCGGCCGCGGCGAGACGCCCGCCGTCGAGGCCACGTTGAGGATCGCCCCCGCGCCCAGCTCCTTCATGTGGCCCACCAAGGCACGCGCCGTGAGGTAGACCGACTTGCAGTTCACTGCGAAGACGCGGTCGAAATCCGCCTCCGAGACCTCCTCCATCGGCGCCGGCAGGTGGGTGATCCCGGCATTGTTGACGAGGATGTCGACCCGGCCCATCTCGGCCACAGCGCGGGCGACCATCTCGGCCACGCTGTCGCCATTGGCCACATCCACCCGGCAGGCAATGCCACCACAGGCAGATGCCACCCGCTCGGCGCCCTCGGCGTTGATATCGGCCACCATCACCTGCGCGCCCTCGGCGGCGAAGCGCGTGGCGATGCCCTCGCCAAAGCCCGATCCGGCTCCGGTCACGATGGCGCGTTTGCCCTCTAGTCTCATGGTCCGTTTCCTCCCTGAAAGTCCCGTTCAGCCGTGATGCGCGGCGACGGTCTTGAGCACCGAGAAGCCGTAGAGCGCCTCGAAGCCCTTCTCGCGCCCGTGGCCCGACTTGCCGACGCCGCCGAAGGGCAGCTCCACCCCGCCCCCGGCACCGTAATTGTTGAGAAACACCTGCCCGGCGCGCAGCTTCTTCGCGAGCCGCATCTGGCGTGCGCCGTCGCGGGTCCAGACGCTGGCCACGAGGCCGTAATCGGTGCCGTTGGCGATCCTGACCGCCTCTTCCTCGCTGTCGAAGGGCACGATGACCTGCACCGGGCCAAAGACCTCGTCCTGCGCGAGCACGTGATCCGCGGGCACCGGGCCGAAAAGCGCCGGGCGGACGTAATTGCCGCCCTCCGGCAGGTCGGCGGCGAGCCGGGCGCGGGCGAGCAGCGGCAGGTCGGCGCCCTTCTCGAGAAAGCTCTCGACCCGCGCCTTCTGGGTCGCGTTGATCAGCGGGCCGACATCGTGATCGGCCATCGCCGGCCCCACGACCTTGGCGGCATAGGCCTCGGCCATGCGGCGGCTGACCTCGTCATAGACCGGGCGCTCGACGAGGATGCGCGACGAGGCCGAGCAGGTCTGCCCGGCATTCTGCAGCCCGGCATTGACGAGGAAGGGCAGCGCGGCATCGAGATCGGCATCGGCAAAGACCAGCTGCGGCGACTTGCCGCCAAGCTCGAGCGTCACCGGCACCACGTTGGCGCCGGCGGCCTGCTGCACCGCCGCGCCGGTGCCCACGGAGCCGGTGAAGCTCACGTGGTGAATGCCGGGATGGCCCGAGAGCGCCGCCCCGGCCTCGGAGCCGAGCCCCGGCACCACGTTCAGCGCGCCCGCCGGCAGCCCCGCCTGCTGCGCCAGCCGGGCGAAGGCGAGCGCCGTCAGGCAGGCATCTTCCGCCGGCTTCAGCACGCAGGCATTGCCCATGGTCAGCGCCGCCCCGACCGAGCGTCCGATGATCTGCATCGGGTAGTTCCACGGCACGATATGGCCGGTGACCCCGTGCGGCTCGCGCAGGGTGTAGACGGTGTAGCCGTCGAGATAGGGTATGGTGGTGCCGTGCACCTTGTCGGCGGCGCCGCCGTAGAACTCGCAATAGCGCGCCAGCGCCAGCGCGTCGGCGCGGGCCTGGGTCAGCGGCTTGCCCACGTCCATCGCTTCGAGCTTCGCGAGCTCCTCGACATGCTCCAGCACCAGGCTCGAGAGCTTAGTGAGGATGCGGCCGCGCTCGAGCGCCGTCATCCGGCCCCATGCGCCCTCAAGCGCCGCCTCGGCGGCGGCGACCGCTGCGTCGATATCCGCCGCCGTGCCCCGGGCGATGCGGCCGATCTCCTCTCCGGTCGACGGGTTCACGATGGGCAGCGTCTCGGCGCTTGCGCGCCACTCGCCGCCAATCAGCATCTGCGCGCTGTCCTCGACAAGGCTCAGGCGCGCGTCGTCACGCGTCAGGCTCTGGGTCATCCTCACATCCTCCTCCCGGTGGCCGCGGCAGGGATGGTGCGGCAGCCAGCAAGGATTTGGTATACCAGTGAGCAGGGTTGTCAAATACCGTCTCGGTCTCCCCGGCCTCGACGATCTCTCCGCCGCGCATGACGAGCACCCGGTCGGTGATGCCGCGGACCACGCTGAGATCGTGCGAGATGAACAGGTAGGTGAGCCCGTATTGCCGCGAGAGATCCGCGATCAGGTCGAGAATCTGCGCCCGGACGCGGACGTCGAGCGCCGAGACCGCCTCGTCGAAGATCACCAGCTCGGGGCGGATGATCAGCGCGCGGGCGATCGCGATGCGCTGGCGCTGGCCGCCGGAGAAGGCATGGATGTGCTGATCCGCGTGCTCGGGCTTGAGGCCCACATCGGTGAGCGCCTGCGCGATGGCGGCGTCGCGCGCGGGCCCGCGCGGCGGATCGTCGAGCAGGTGGAAGGGCTCGGCGATCAGCCGGCCGACCCTGTGGCGCGGATTGAACGAGCCGTAGGGATCCTGGAACACCACCTGCACCCGGCGCCGCACGGCGCGGTCAGGTTTGCCGTGGCGATAGACCGGCGCGCCGTCCAGCGTGATCTCGCCCGCCTGCACCGGCTCGAGCCCGAGGATGGCGCGGGCCAGGGTGGACTTGCCGCAGCCCGATTCGCCCACCAGCCCGACGCGCTCGCCACGGGCGATCTCAAGGCTGACGCCGTTCACCGCGATGAGCGCCCGACCAGGGCGGAAGAGCCCTTCTCGGGGACCGGGATAATGCCGGGTGACCTGCGCGACGCGCAGGAGCGGCCCGTCGGGCCGCGGTTCGGGCAGGTCGGCGCGGTGGCGCGAGGCCTCGAAGAGCTGGCGGGTGTAAGGATGACGCATCTCGGCGAAGAGGCGCTTGGTCTCGCCCTGCTCGACGATCTCGCCGGATTTCAT
>NZ_JBYNAH010000112.1:3289-16060 GCF_059781815.1 Salipiger sp.
GATTTCATCACCGCGATGCGGTCGGCCATCTCCGAGACCACCGCGAGATCATGAGTGATCATCATCAGCCCCATGCCCTCCTCGCGCACCAGATCGCGCAGCAGGTCGAGGATCTGCGCCTGCGTGGTGACGTCGAGCGCGGTGGTGGGCTCATCGGCGATCAGCAGTTTCGGGCGCAGGGCGATGGCCATGGCGATCACCACCCGCTGGCGCTGGCCGCCGGAGAGCTCATGCGGGTAGCGCGAGGGCGGCACCCGTTCGGGTGGCAGGCCGACGCGGGCCAGCATCTCGGCGGCGCGGGCGTTGGCCGCGGCGCGGGGCATGGCCTTGTGCACGAGGATGGTCTCGGCCACCTGCGCGCCGATGCGCTGCACCGGGTTGAGCGCGGTCATCGGCTCCTGGAAGATCATGCCGATCTCGCGGCCCCTGAGGGCGCAGAGCTGGCGCTCGGAGAGCGTGCAGAGATCGGTGCCGTCGAGGCGCAGCGCGCCGGTGGTTTCCGCACCTTGCGGCAGGAGCCCCATGGCGGCGAGCGCGGTCATCGACTTGCCGGAGCCCGACTCGCCGGTCAGCGCGACGATCTCGCCCGGGGCGATGGTGAGGGTGAGGTTTTTGAGGATCGGCTTACCGTGGATCGCGAGCGAGAGGGCGTCGATCTCGAGCAAGTGGTTCGAATCGGACTGCGTCCGATCCGACCGGGGCGAGGGGCGCTGCCCCTCGCGCTCCCCGAGGTATTTGGAAACCAGAGAAGGGGTCATGTGCGCACTGCCCCCAGCCTCGGATCGAGCCGGTCGCGGAGGCCGTCGCCCAAGAGGTTGAGGCCGAGCACGGTCAGGACGATGGCGAGTCCTGGCAGGATCGCCACGTGGGGGGCGAGGGCCACCATGGTCTGGGCGTCGGCCAGCATGCGGCCCCAGGACGGGATCGGGGGCTGGGCGCCGAGGCCCACGTAGGAGAGGCCGGCCTCGGCGAGGATACCGAGCGAGAACTGGATGGTGCCCTGCACGATCAGCAGGTTGGCGATGTTGGGCAGGATGTGTTCGGCACTGATGCGGGGGGCGGACTTGCCGGCGGTGCGGGCGGCGAGGATGAACTCGCGGCGCCAGAGGCTCAGCGCCGCGCCGCGTGACAGGCGGGCGAAGACCGGGATGTTGAAGATGCCGATGGCGATGATGGCGTTGAGCGCGCCGGGGCCGAGGATGGCGGTGATCAGGATCGCGATGACGAGGCTTGGAAAGGCGAAGATCAGGTCGTTCATCCGCATGATCGCCTCGTCGAGCCAGCCCCCCGAACGCGCCGCCGCCGCCAGGCCCAGAGGCACGCCGAGCCCCAGCCCGATGCCCACCGCCACCAGCGCCACGGCGATCGAGGTGCGGGCGCCGACCATGATCAGACTCGCCATGTCGCGGCCGAAATGGTCGGTGCCGAGCCAATGCGCCCACGAGGGCGGCTGCAGCCGCTCGGTGATCGCCACCGTGTCGGTCGGATAGGGCGTCCAGAGGAAGGAGAGCAGGGCCGCGCCAAGGAAGAGGGCCGTCAGAAGGCTGCCGAGGATCAAGTTGCGGCTCATCGGCGGCTCCTCAGGCGCGGGTCGACCGCGGCATAGGCGAGATCGGTGAGGAAGGTCACCACGATCACCGCGAAGACCAGCAGCATCACCACCGACTCGACCACGATCAGGTCGCGCTGGGTGATGGCCTGGAAGATCAGCCGCCCGAGGCCGGGCAGGAAGAACACCTGCTCGATGATGATCGCGCCGGCGAGCAGGAAGGAGAATTGCAGGCCGATGATGGTCAGCACCGGGATCAGCGCATTTCGCACCCCGTGGCGCCACAGCGCCTGCCGGCGCGAAAGCCCCTTGGCGCGGGCGGTGCGGATGAAATCCTCGTGCAGGATGTCGATCAGCGCCGAGCGCATGACCCGGGCGAGGATCGCCGCCTGCGGCAGCGCCAGCGCCACCGCCGGCAGTGTCAGCGCCTTCAGCCCCTGCAGCGGATCGTCCCAGCCCGGGAAACCGCCGGCGCTGAACCAGCGCAGCTTTAGCGCGAAGAGCAGCACCAAGAGCATGGCGAACCAGAAATTCGGCACCGCGACGCCCAGCTGCGTCGCGCCCATCACCGCCACGTCGCCGGGCTTGCCGCGGCGGGCGGCGGCGAAGATGCCCGCCGGGAAGGCGATCAGCGTCGAGAGCAGCAGCGCGTAGAGCGCCAGCGGCAGCGAGACCTGCACCCGCTCGGCCACCATCTGCGCCACCGGCGCGCGGTAGGTGTAGGATGTGCCGAAATCGCCCTGCACCATGCCCGTGACCCAGGCGAGGTAGCGCTCATGCACCGGCAGATCGAGCCCGAGCTCGGCGCGCAGGGCGGCGATGGTGTCGGGGCGGGCGTTGATGCCCAGCATGAAGCTCGCCGGATCGCCCGGGGCGACCTCGACCACGACGAAGATCACCAGCGAGGCGACGGCGAGGCTCAGCGCGAGGATCAGCAGCCGTTTCAGGGCGTAGGCCAGCATCGGGCATCTACCCGGCCACTACGGCAGAGAAAGCGCCGCTCATGAGGCCAGCAGCTCGAGCGGGTCGTAGCCCGGGCCGGTCTCCCAGGCCACCTTCGGCAGGCTGTCGGGCTTGTAGCGCAGCCCTTTCATCTCGTCGCGGGTCACGAAGCGGCGGGTGTGCACGACGCCCTCCGGGTCGCGCCAGTCGTCGGAGAGGACGCCGTCGGTGATCTCGCAGCGGAAGAACAGCTCGACCTGGTGAAAGCCGGTCTCGGGGGCGTGGTATTCGTTGACCAGGCAAGGCAGGCCCACGCGCACGGTCAGGCCGGTCTCCTCATGCACCTCGCGGGCGAGGTTGTCGGGCAGCGAGGCGCCCTTCTCGACGCCGCCGCCGGGGGCGCACCAGAGATCGCTCTTCTGCCCGGGCCAGGCGTTGACCAGCAGCAGGCGGTTCTCGTGCAGGATGATGGCGCGGGTGGCGAGGCGGGGTGAGGTCGACATGGGGCGGAGATTTGCACCTTTCGCGCGGCGGTGGAAGGCCGTATTCCCACGCCCATGATCCGCGTCTCCCACCTGCCACTCCGCCCTGCCAAGGGGGTCTCAAGATGATCGAGCTCTGCTTCGAGAATGCCCGCGTGATGCGCCCGGGTGGCTGGGATGACGCGCCGCTTTCGGTGAGCGGGGGCGTGATTGCCGACGCAGCCACGGGGCGGCGGGTGGATCTGGGCGGCTATGACATCCTGCCGGGCATCGTCGATGCCCATGGCGACGGGTTCGAGCGCCACATGGCGCCACGGCGCGGGGCGCTGCGCGAGCGCGACGCGGGCATGGTGGCCTGCGCCGCCGAGCTGGCGGCGAACGGCATCACCACGGCGATGCTGGCGCAGTTCTGGTCCTGGGAAGGCGGGATGCGCGGGCCGGACTTTGCCGAGGAGGTGTTTGCCTCGGTGGCCGAGGTGGCGCCGACGGTGCCGGTGGACCTGCGGCTGCAGCTGCGGCTCGAGACCCATTACCTCGACGCCTTCGCCCGCGCCGAGGAGGCCATCGCGCGCTGGGGCATCGGCTATGTGGTGTTCAACGATCATCTGCCGCACGCGCGGCTTGCCGAGGGGCGCAAGCCGCCGCGGCTCACCGGGCAGGCGCTGAAATCGGGCCGCTCGCCCGAGACCCATCTCGCGTTGATGCAGGCGCTGCACGCCCGAAGCGACGAGGTTCCGCAAGCGCTCGACGGGCTCTGCGCACGGCTGGCCGCACGCGGCTGCCGGATGGGCAGCCATGACGACCGCAGCGCCGAGGGGCGTGCGGCGTGGCGCGCGCGCGGCGTGCGGGTGTCGGAATTCCCCGAGACGGTGGAGGCGGCGAAAGCCGCCCGCGCGGGTGGCGACGCGGTGGTGCTGGGCGCGCCCAACGTGGTGCGCGGGGCGAGCCATGCGGGCAACGTCGCGGCGAGCGAGCTGATCGGGCTGGGGCTCTGCGATTCGCTGGCCTCGGATTACCACTACCCCGCCCCGGCGCGCGCCGCATGGCGCTGCGTCGAGCTTGGCCTGCTGGACGAGGCGCAGGCGTGGCGGCTGGTCTCGGAGGGGCCGGCGCGGCTCCTCGGCCTTGAGGATCGCGGCCGGCTGGAGCCCGGCCTGCGCGCCGATCTGGTGGTGATGGACCGCGCCACCCGCCGCATCGTCATGACGCTGGCGGGCGGGCGCGTGGCGTGGCTCTCGGGCGAGATCGCCGGGCGCCTGCTCTAGCGCGAGACGCCTCAGCCCACCGCGATATTGTCGATCAGGCGCACGCCGCCCAGCCATGCGGCGGCCAGAAGCCGCGCAGGGCGGTCGAGCGTGACCATCGGCGCGAGCCCGTCAGCGGCGCGCAGCTCGAGATACTCGACCCGCTCGAAGCCGGCCGCGAGGATCGCCGCCTCGGCCTCGTCGCGCAGCGCTTCGACCGAGCCGCCACCGCGCAGCCCCTCGGCCATCGCCAGCATGGCGCGGTTGAGCGCCGGTGCCGCGGCGCGGGTCGCCTCGGGCAGCAGCACGTTGCGCGACGACAGCGCCAGACCGTCGGGCTCGCGCACCGTCTCGCAACCGATCACCTCGATGGGGATGTCGAGATCGCGGGCCATGCGGCGCACCACCTGCAACTGCTGGTAGTCCTTCTCGCCGAAATAGGCACGGTCCGCGCCGGTCTGCAGGAAGAGCTTCGAGACCACCGTGGTCACGCCGTCGAAATGCCCGGGGCGGAAGGCACCGCAAAGCCCCTCGGTCAGGCCTTCGACCGCCACCGAGGTGGCAAAGCCGTCGGGATAGATCTGCTCGGGCCCCGGCACGTAAATCACATCCACCGCGTAGGGCGCGAGCTTCTCGGCATCGGCATGTTCGGTGCGCGGGTAATTCTCGAGATCGGAGGCGCTGTTGAACTGCTTGGGGTTGACGAAGATCGTCACGATCACCCGGTCGCAGCCGGCCTTGGCGGCCTCGACGAGGCTCAGGTGCCCGGCATGGAGAGCGCCCATGGTCGGCACCACGCCGACGCTCTCGCCGGCGCGTTTCCAGCCGGCGAGGCGGTCACGCAGCTCGGCCTTGGTGCGCAGCATCTCGGTCATGGTTTCGCTCCCGGGGCGGTATCGGCAAAGACATGTTCGGCGGCGGGGAAGGCGCGGCTCCGCACCTCCTCGGCATAGGCGGCGATGGCGGCCTCTGCCTCGTCGCCGAGCGTGGCGTAGCGCTTGACGAATTTCGGCTTGAAGGCGGTGAACAGCCCCAGCATGTCGTCGACCACGAGGATCTGCCCATCGCAGCCCGCCGAGGCACCGATGCCGATGGTGGGGATCGGAAGCTCTGCGGTCACCCGGTCGGCGAGCCCCTGCGGCACCTTCTCGAGCACCACGGCAAAGGCCCCTGCCCCGGCCACGGCGCGGGCATCGGCCATGAGTCGGTCGCCGGCGCTGCCGCGGCCCTGCACCTTGTAGCCGCCCAGCGTGTTGATGGATTGCGGCGTGAGACCGACATGCGCCATCACCGGGATGCCGCGCGCGGTCAGGAAGGCGATGGTCTCGGCCATGCTCTCGCCGCCCTCGAGCTTCACCGCGCCGGCACCGGTCTCGGCCATCAGGCGGGCGGCGTTGCGAAACGCCTGCTGCGGGCCTTCCTCGTAGGAACCGAAGGGCATGTCGACGACCATCATCGCGCGGCTGAGCCCGCGTTTGACCGCCTGCGCATGCAGGATCATCATCTCCATGGTCACGCCAAGCGTGCTCTCGAGCCCGTGCAGCACCATGCCGACGCTGTCGCCCACGAGGACGAAATCGCAATGCGCGTCCATCATCTTGGCCATCGGGGTGGTGTAGGCGGTCAGGCTGACCAGCGGCACCCCGCCCTTGCGGGCACGGATGTCATCCGGCAGCGGGGCCGACTTTCGCGCCGTTGCGCTCATTGGCGTCTCCTCCTCGTCAACAAGGCTGGCGTCGTCTAGCAGCCTGCCCCCTCATATTCCAGTGTGCATGTGCTTGCACCGGCGGGGAAATCGGGCACACTTCGCGGCATTGCCCCCGCAACGGAGTGCCCTGATGTCCCGCCCCTTCTCTTACCTCGCCCCGGCCGCCGCCGCTCTGCTGCTTTCGGCGCAGGTGCTGAGCGCCCAGCAGACCGACCTGACCATCGCGCTGCAGCTCGAGCCGCCGCATCTCGACCCGACTTCGGCCGCCGCCGGTGCCATCGACAGCGTGCTCTATTCCAACGTTTTCGAGGGGCTGACGAAGTTTACCGAGACCGGCGAGATCGTGCCGGGCCTGGCCGAGCGCTGGGACATCTCCGAGGACGGGCTCACCTACACCTTCCACCTGCGCGACGGCGTCACCTTCCATGACGGCAGCGCAATGGACGCAGAAGACGTCAAGTTCAGCCTCGACCGCGCCCGCGGCGAGGACAGTCTCAACGCCCAGAAGGCGCTCTTCGAGGGCATCGCCGAGGTCACGGTTGTCGACCCGCTGACCGTCAAGGTCACGCTCTCCGAGCCCGATGGGAATTTCCTCTTCAACATGGCTTGGGGCGACGCGGTGATCGTGGCCCCCGAGAGCATCGAGGGCATCCAGCAGAGCCCGGTCGGCACCGGGCCCTTCACCTTCCAGCACTGGGTCACTGGCGACCGCATCGAGATGAGCCGCAACGAGGCGTATTGGGGCGAGGCGCCGGCGCTCGAGGCGGTGACCTTCCGCTTCATCTCGGACCCGACGGCGGCCTTCGCGGCGATGATGGCGCAGGATATCGACGCTTTCGCGGGCTTCCCGGCGCCCGAGAACCTCGCCATGTTCGAGGCCGACCCGCGCTTTCAGGTGCTGGTGGGCTCGACCGAGGGCGAGACCATCCTCGCGATGAACAACGGCGACGATCATTTCGCCGACCCGAAGGTGCGCGAGGCGGTGGCCCATGCCATCGACCGGCAGGCGATCATCGACGGCGCGATGTTCGGCTACGGCACGCCCATCGGCACCCATTTCGCGCCGCACAATCCCGATTACGTCGACCTGACCGAGCTGTCCTCCTACGACCCGGAGCTTGCCAAGACACTGCTGGCGGATGCGGGCTTTCCGGAGGGCTTTACCACGACGCTGAAGCTGCCGCCGCCCTCCTACGCCCGGCGCGGCGGCGAGATCATCGCGGCGCAGCTGCGCGAGGTCGGGATCGAAACGCAGATCACCAATCTGGAATGGGCGCAGTGGCTCGAGGAGGTGTTCCGCGGCAAGGATTTCGGCCTCACCATCGTGTCGCATACGGAGCCCTTCGACATCGGCATCTACGCCCGGCCCGACTACTACTTCCAGTATGACAACGCCGCGTTTCAGGAGCTGATGACCACGCTCACCGGCACCACCGACCCGGCGGTGCGCTCGGAGCTGATCAAGCAGGCGCAGACGATGATCGCCGAGGATCACGTCAACGGCTACCTGTTCCAGCTCGCCTTCCCGACGGTCGCCGATGCGCGGCTCGAGGGGCTGTGGCAGAACCAGCCGACGCAGGCGACCGACCTCACCGGGGTGCGCTGGACGGAGTGAGCTCCCGAGCGGCAGGCGCGCGCGGCGAGCGCCGCCGCGTCTCACCACCGCCGCAGCGGCACCACGGAGACGGTCACGCCGCCCAGCACCAGCAGGGCGGCGAGCGCGAAGCGGGCGGTGAGGGCCTCGCCGAGGAACACCATGCCGCCCGCCATGGCGATCACCGGCACGGTGAGCTGCGCCACGGCGGCCACCGAGCCCGGCAGCCGCGGCAGCACCGCGTACCAGAGCGCGTAGCCCAGCCCCGAGGTCACCGCGCCCGAGACCACCGCGAGCGCCACCGCGCCCGGGCTCCAGGGACCGACCGAGCCCGCGAGCATCAGGCCAAGCAGCACGACCAGCCCGAGACCGGCCGCCAGCAGGAAGTTGGCCGCGGTCGAGACCAGCGCCACCTCGGCCTTGCGCCCTGCCAGCGAGTAGACGCCCCAGCCGAAGCCCGCCAGCAACATGGCGAGCGCATGCGGCAGGCTCGGGGCGGCGCCGCCGCCCGGCCAGAGCAGCCAGACCAGCCCGCCAAAGGCCAGCCCCGCGCCAATCCAGCGCTGCGCCGGCACGCGCTCGCCGCCGGCCACGCTGCCGCCAAACATCGTCACCTGCACCATGCCGAAAAGCAGCAGCGCCCCGAGCCCCGCCGGCATCCCGAGATAGGCCAGCGAGAAGCCGTAGATGTAGAGAAACAGGCCCGCGACCCCGGCGAGCCGACCCGCCCCGCCAAGCCTCAGCCGGCCCTGCCGTGCCAGCACCAGCGCCGCCAGCATGACGGCGCCCGAGAGAAGGCGCAGCGTGCCGAAGCTCACCGCGTCGATGCCGCCCGAGGCCAGCGCTGCCCGGTTGAGCACGGAATTGGCCGCGAAGGCGATCATGGTCAGCGTCACCAGAAGGAACAGTCGCATATGGCTCGGGCCTCCTCCCGCTGCGCCGGACCCGGGCGCGTCACTCTCTCGGGCTGCCGCCCTCGGCCTGGGTCTGCTTGCTTTTCAGCGCCGCGAGCTTGGACTTGAGCGCCCCGCGCCTCCGGCTCTGGTAGGCGCGGATCACCGGCACCGTCAGGTAGTAACAGACCAGCCCGCTGATGATCCCGGGCAGGATGCCCCCGATCAGGTAGGGATAGAACACCTTGTCGTAGAACAGGATCAACTCGGACCAATTGGTCGGTTCCCCGGTGAACCACGCCACGAGGTTGTGCCACAGATCGCCGCCGGCATAGGCGAAGCGGTCGAGCACCGATTTGTGGTCGGGCTCGTGCCGGTCGATGCCGAGAAACCAGTAGCCGGTGCGCAGCGAACTGAAGGCGATGGGCACATAGGTCAGCGGGTTGCCGAAGAACGTCGCCAGCAGCGCCGCGAGGATGTTGCCGCGCAGCGCCTTGGCGATCAGCGCCGCGACGACGAAATGCATGCCGTAGAACGGGGTGAACGCGGTGAAGACCCCGGCAAAGACGCCCCGGGCGATCTTTTCCGGCGGATCGGGCAAGCGGTGCAGACGGTGCTGGATGTAGCGCGCGGCGCGCCCCCAGCCTCCGCGCGGCCAGAAGAACTCGACCACGATCCTCCAGACAGGTCGTCTGTCACGGCGTTTGAAGACCAAAGGCCCGTCCCGTCCAATCCTCCGCAGCCCCTCGGGGCCGCAATTTCCTTCAGTCGCGACCGTGGCCGGCCGCGTCCCCTTACTGAGCCGCCGTCGGGAGCGCCGTCAGCGAGGCATCCCGCCGGCGGTGCACGGAGGCAACGTCGCTCTCGGCTTCGAGGGCGGAGATCACCGAGTGAAGGTGCTCTGCATCCCGGAACTCCACATCCATGCGCAGGCGGAAGAAATCCGGTTTGCGGTCCACGAAGACGAGGTCCGAGATATTGGCCATCCGCTCGCCGATCAAGGTGCAAACCCGCCCCAGCACCCCGGCATCGTTGCCGATGGTCAACTCGAGGCTTACATCATAGGCGGCGGGGTGAGTGCCCTCCTCCCAGCGCAGGTCGACCCAGCGGTCGGGCTGGTCCTCGTAGGCGGCGAGCGACTCGCAATCGATGGCGTGTACGAAGACGCCCTTGCCGCGCTGGGTGATGCCGATGATGCGTTCGCCCGGCAGCGGCTGGCAGCAGCGCGCGCGGGTAAAGCCGGTGCCCGGCTCGAGCCCGATCACCGCGCGATGGGCATCGACCTGCGCATCGTCTGCGGGGCCGAGATCGGGGTAGACCGCGTGCACCACCTCGCGCGAGGTCAGCTCGGCGCTGCCGAGCCGCGCCAGAAGCTCGTCCTTGTCCTCGAGCCGCAGCGTCTGGGCCGCCTTCTCGAGCACCTTGTCGGTGGCCTTCTTGCCGACATGCTCAAAGGCCGAGCGGGCGAGTTCGTGACCCAGCCGCACGAAGCGCTCGCGCCCGGCCTCGCGCAGGGCGCGGCGGATCGCGGTGCGAGCCTTGCCGGTGGTCGCGATGTCGAGCCATGTCGCCTGCGGCGTCTGGCCCTCGGCGGTGATGATCTCGACCGACTGGCCGTTCTTCAG
Organism: Salipiger sp.; assembly: GCF_059781815.1. Classification (NCBI taxonomy): domain Bacteria; kingdom Pseudomonadati; phylum Pseudomonadota; class Alphaproteobacteria; order Rhodobacterales; family Roseobacteraceae; genus Salipiger; species Salipiger sp. The sequence goes on from NZ_JBYNAH010000112.1 coordinate 13,327, forward strand.
CCGGGTCCAGAGCGGCACCCGGATGCCATCGACCTTGGCACCCACGCAGGCCGAGCCGATGCGGGTGTGGATGGCGTAGGCATAGTCGAGCGGCGTCGCCCCGCGCGGCAGTTTCACCACGTCGCCCTTGGGGGTGAAGCAGAACACCTTGTCCGAGTACATCTCGAGCTTCACCGCCTCGAGGAACTCGTCATGGTCCTGTTCGCTGTCGAACTGCTCGGTCAGCGAGGCGATCCAGCGCGCCGGATCGACGGCGAACGGGTTCTCGGCGCGCTGGCCGTCGCGGTAGGACCAGTGCGCGGCAACGCCGGTCTCGGCGACCTCGTGCATCTGCCGGGTGCGGATCTGCACCTCGACGCGCTTGCCGTCGCGGCCCGACACGGTGGTGTGGATCGAGCGGTAGCCGTTGGACTTGGGCTGGCTGACATAGTCCTTGAAGCGCCCCGGCACCGCGCGCCAGCGCTGGTGGATCACCCCGAGCGCGCCGTAGCAGTCCATGTCGTTGCGGGTGATAACACGGAAGCCGTAGATGTCGGACAGGCGCGAGAAGCCCATGCCCTTTTCCTGCATCTTGCGCCAGATCGAGTAGGGCTTCTTGGCGCGGCCGAAGACCTCGGCCTCGATGTCGGCCTCCTCGAGCTCGTGGCGCATGTCGCCGGTGATCCGGTGGATAACGTCGCCGGCCTCTTTCTGCAGGGTGATGAAGCGGCGGATGATCGAGGCGCGGCCTTCGGGGTTGAGCACCCGGAACGCCAGATCCTCGAGCTCTTCGCGCATCCACTGCATGCCCATCCGGCCCGCAAGAGGCGCGTAGATGTCCATCGTCTCGCGCGCCTTCTGGATCTGCTTCTCGGCGCGCATCGCCTTGATGGTACGCATGTTGTGCAGACGGTCGGCGAGCTTCACGAGGATCACCCGCAGGTCCTTGGACATCGCCATGAACAGCTTGCGGAAATTCTCAGCCTGCTTGGTCTCGGAGCTGGACAGCTGCAGGTTGGTCAGCTTGGTGACGCCATCGACCAGATCGGCGACATCCTCGCCGAACCGGTCGGCGATGTCGCGATAGGAGGCGCGGGTGTCTTCGATGGTGTCGTGCAGAAGCGCCGTGATGATGGTCGCATCGTCGAGCTGCTGCTCGGTCAGGATCGCGGCCACGGCGACCGGATGCGTGAAATAGGGCTCGCCGGAATGGCGCATCTGCCCTTCATGCATCGCGCGGCCGAACTCATAGGCCGCGCGGATCAGCTCTTCGTTGGTCTTGGGATTGTAGTTGCGGACCAGTGCAACCAGGTCTTCCGCCGCAATCATGGGCGCCTATCCTTCACCTGGCCCGCATCCGCGGGCCTCAGCCCTCGCCCTGGGCCTCCATGAGCGCGCGCAGGAGCTTTTCTTCGGACATGTCGTCCTCGACCGGCTTGTCCTGCTCGGCACCCATGAGAAGCGCCATGCTGTCTTCTTCGGGCTCGTCGACCTCGATCTGGGTCTGGTGGCTCTCGATCAGACGCTCACGCAGCTCGTCAGCCGACTGGGTCTCCTCGGCGATCTCGCGGAGGGCGACCACCGGGTTCTTGTCGTTGTCGCGGTCCACCGTGATCGGGCTGCCGGATGCCACTTCGCGCGCACGATGCGCGGCGAGCATCACCAGCTCGAACCGGTTCGGGACCTTGTCGACGCAATCTTCTACCGTCACGCGGGCCATATGCGTATCACCTATTCGGGTTATCCGTCAGAAAGTGAATCCCTACAGCGTCGCTGGGGGAAAGACAAGCGCGGATCGCTCATAGAGGCTTGACTTCCTCGCGCGCCTCGACCGGCAACGCAGCGCAGAGCTCGCGCACGGTTTGCCCGAGCAAGGGATGCCGCCAATCCGGCGCCACATCGCAAAGCGGGACGAGCACGAAGGCGCGTTCGTGCATGCGCGGATGCGGGAGAATCAGTTCCTCCGGAGAACGGGTTTTCTGCTCCTCGAGAGCCAACATTCTCCAATATGAATGTGACGTGGCGTCAGGAAACACATCCTGACCGTGTGCCAAAAGGTCCAAATCGAGACTCCTGCTGCCCCACCTCTGCTGCCGTTCGCGCCCGAACTTGTGCTCGATCCGGTGCAGCAGCGCGAGCACTTCCCGCGCCGGCATCGGGCCCTCAGAGACGAGACAGGCATTCACGTAGTCCGGCCCAGCTCCCGCGGGAAAACAAGGTGTTGCATAAAACCGGCTGACCCGTGTGACCCCCTCCCCCACCGCTGACAATTCCGCAATCGCGGCGCGAATTGTTTCCAGAGGAGAGCCAATTTCCGAGGATAGGTTCGCGCCCAATGCAATCAACTTTTCTTGTTCCAAGGCCACGTTTGGTCTATCCTTTCGGACTATGTGTTGCGGCTTGTAACGCCGATCAAATATCTTAATCTTTGAAGACTGAGTGCGCCAGACACTCATCACTCACACTCACGGACATTGGCGCGCTCCATTGCTGAAAGGACATTTGATGTTTTACAAGGACGAACGGCTTGCGCTGTTCATAGACGGGTCGAACCTGTATGCCGCCGCGAAAGCGCTCGGCTTCGACATCGACTACAAACTCCTCCGACAGGAATTTGTACGCCGGGGCAAGATGGTTCGCGCGTTCTATTACACTGCGCTGCTGGAAAATGACGAGTACTCGCCGATCCGCCCGCTGGTGGACTGGCTGCACTACAACGGCTTCACCATGGTGACCAAGCCGGCGAAGGAATACA
>NZ_JBYNAH010000113.1:0-16037 GCF_059781815.1 Salipiger sp.
GCCGGCTGCGCGATCTCGACGTCTACCTGATCGAGCGCGAACGCTACCTTGCGCTGGTGCCCGCGCGCTTCCGGCCTGGCATCGGAAAGCTGTTCGACATGTTCGCCGCGCAGCGCGATGTCGAGCACGCCAAGCTCACCGCTTATCTCGAGGGCAAGGCCTACGAGAAGGAGATGGCCAAGCTCGAGAAGCTGTTCGACAAGACCAAGGCCCTCTCAAAAGGACCCGAGGCGGACCGGCACGCGCTCGATTTCGCCAAGGCGCTGATCTGGAAACGCTACCGCAAGGTCTGCAAGATCGCCCGGGCCATCGACGATGCGACCCCGGACGAGCAGGTCCACGAGCTGCGCATCGAGTGCAAGAAGCTGCGCTACCTGATGGAGTTCTTCGCGCCGCTGTTCGGCGATGCCGAGGTGCGCAAGCTGATCAAGGCACTGAAGAAGCTGCAGGACAACCTGGGCAATTTCAACGACTACTCGGTGCAGCAGGCCGCGTTGCAGGAGCAGGCCGATGCGCTCGCGGGCAGCGCCGAGCCCGACACGGTCGAGATCGCCACCGGCATCGGCGGGCTGGTCACCGTGCTCCACAACAAGCAGCTCGAAGAGCGCGCCCGCGTCACCGCCTCCTTTGCGGCCTTCGACAGTGAGGAGACGCAAGCGCAGTTCCGCACACTCTTCAAACCCGAGGGGGAGGCGAAGACATGAAAATCGTCGCGTGCTATTCCAACAAGGGCGGCGTCGGCAAGACCGCCAGCGCGGTGAACATCGCCTACGGGCTCGCCAAGGCCGGCCAGCGCGTGCTGCTCTGCGATCTCGATCCGCAGGGCGCCTCGGGCTTCTACTTCCGCGTGAAGCCCTCGAAGAAGCTGACCGACGAGCGCTTCTTCACCGATGTGAAGCGCTTCACCAGCGCCATCCGGGGCAGCGATTTCGACAATCTCGACATCCTGCCGGCGAACATGACCTTCCGCGATTTCGACGTCTTCCTGTCGCGCATGAAGAACTCGCGCTCGCGGCTGAAGAAGGCGCTGAAGAGCGTCGACAACGACTATGACGTGGTGCTGCTCGACTGCCCGCCGAATATTTCGACCCTGTCGGAGAACGTGTTCAAGAGCGCCGATGCGATCCTCGTGCCGGTGATCCCGACCACCCTGTCGGAGCGCACCTTCGAGCAGCTTCTCGCCTTCTTCGACGAAAACGGCTTGCCGAAAAAAAAGATCCTCGGCTTCTTCTCCATGGTGCAGGGCACCAAGAAGCTGCATTCCGAGACCATCGCGGGCATGCGCAAGCAATACGGCAAGCGGCTGCTCGACGTGGCGGTGCCGTTCAGCTCTGAGGTCGAGAAGATGGGCGTGCATCGCGCGCCGGTGGGCACCTTTGCCCGGAACAACGCGGCAGTGAAAGGCTACGATCTGCTGTGCAAGGAACTGCTGGAGCGTCTATGACCGACAACCCCGTTGAAATCGAACGCAAGTTTCTGGTGGCCGAGCTGCCGCCGCTGGACGGCGTCGACAGCAAGAAGATCCGGCAGGGCTATATCACCGTGCCGTCGGATTCGGTGCAGGTGCGGCTGCGCCAGAAGGGCAAGAAGTTCTTCATCACGGTGAAGGGCAAGGGCAAGCTGGTGCGGTCCGAACGGGAGAGCGAGATCGACGCCGCCACCTTTGACCGGCTCTGGGCCGCGACCGGCGACCGCTGCATCGCCAAGACCCGCTGGACCGGCAGGCTCGAGGATGGCCGCACCTACGAGCTCGACCTGTTCGAGGATCGCGAGCTGCGGCTGGTCGAGGTCGAGTTCGAGAGCCTTGCCGAGGCCGAGGCCTTTGTGCCGCCCGCCTGGTTCGGCGAGGACGTGACCGGCAACCCGGCCTATTCCAACAACGTGCTGGCCAGCGGCGGGGCGTCATAGCCCGCAGGTTTGGGCCGCCATATGCCTCTGTCGCCATTCGGGGGAGAGACATAGTCTGGCGTGCAGGGGCCGCGCTTCGCAGGTGGGCTTGTCAAATGTGTTTGGGCGCGGTGGTTATGGCTCCACGAAGGCTCGAATGATCTGCTCGAGCGCAGGGTGGCTGACCCGATCGGCCGCCTCGATGGGCGACAGCCATAGACGCCTGCGGTGCGGCTCTTCACGTTCCGAATCCTGCAAGATGTCGGTCACGCGCATCGGGTAGACAGCAACGCTGCAGAGCGCTCCCCACTTCGGCTGTTCGTAAGTGGCGATACGATGGGGATGCATCTCGCCGCGGATGCCGGCCTCCTCCAGGGCCTCTTTCGCTGCGGACTCGCGCGTGGTGAGCCCGGGCTCGCAGATCCCCTTCGGTATGCCCCATTTGCGCCCGCTGCTCGAGGTGATCAGCAGCACCTCGAGTCTGCCCTCGTGGATCCGGTAAGGCAGGGCGGCGGACTGGGTGTAATAGTAGGCGGGCCGGGCGCGTCGCTCTGTGCCTCCGGTGCCGGGATAGGGAAAGCCGTCCGGCAGGTCGTCGGCGGCGACGACCGCCTCGAGCCGCGCGTGCCCCGCAGCGAGATCGCCGGCAGCGAAACTGAGATGCGTGAGCGAGCCGGGCGCGGGCATGGCCTGAGCGGAGGCAAGCCGTCGGAGGAGCGCGGCCAGAGTCTTGGGGCTGCCGACGCAGAGCATCCTTCGCGCGGCGCGGTCGGTGAGGGCGTCGAACGCCGCCGTCTCTTCGTCGGGGCGCAATCTCGGATCGACGATGATGTCCTGTGCGTTGAGCCCGCCGGCCTTGAGCGCTTTCTCGGCGCTGGTCAGGGCCGGGGCCTCCGGCGCGCTGAGCGTGGTGTCGGGCGCAAGGTTTTGCTCCTGAAACCACGCCCCGAGTTTCTGCGCTTGCCGCTTGGCGTGAGAGGTGAGGCGTTCCTCGTCCTTCGTGGCGCCATAGGCGAGAAGCAGAAGGTGTTTCACGGCCATGTCTGCATTCCCGGTTCGCAACCGCTGTTGTCTATGAATGTAGCAAAGCGTCGCGGGCGGCGGAAGCGATGCACGGACAAGGGTCTTGTTGGCACGCCGTGCTGATCAGCGATGGGGCCGAACAGCGCGCAGGACCAGGCTCAGGCCTCCGCGAGAGCCCGCGTCAGGAGCGTTTGGCCCTCGGTGTCGTGGAAGCTCCAAATGTCGTCCAGGCTCAGCCCGACGGTTTCGCCAAGCCGGGCACGCTGGCTGGAATAGGCGGTGAGCGTCTCACCACCGGCTTCGAGTGTCAGGCGGAAGCGACCGCCGAGATAGGTGCAGTCGGTGATCCTGCTGCGCAGCGGAGCGTCGTGCGACAGGCGGATGTTTTCGGGGCGGATGCAGGCATGGGTGGGGCGGCGCGTGTCGCTGCGGGTCGCCACGGTCTGGCCCAGCACCTCGACCCTCAGCCCGTCGCAGGCCGGCGGGCAGGCCCGTGCCGAGACGACCGCGCCATCGCCCACGAAACCTGCGACGAAGCAATCCGCTGGTTCACGGTAAAGCACCTCCGGCGCTGCGAACTGGCGGATGCGACCGTTCTCCATCACCGCCACCCGGTCAGCCAGCGCAAGCGCTTCGGCTTGATCGTGGGTGACGTAGACCATCGTGGCGCGGGTGCGCTGGTGGAACATCCGGAAGACCTCCTGCATCGAGGCCCGCAGTGCGAGGTCGAGATTGGCCAGCGGCTCGTCGAGCAGCATGGCGCGGGGGTCGAACACCAGGCAGCGCGCCAGCGCGACGCGCTGCCGCTGCCCGCCCGACAGCTGCGCCGGCATGCGTTCGGCAAAGTCGCTCAGGCCGGTCAACTCGAGCGCCTCGGCGACGCGGGCCTCGCGCTCGGGCTGCGGCACCCGGCGGACCTCGAGCGGGAAGGAGACGTTGCGCGCCACGCTTTTGTGCGGCCAGAGCGCGTAGGACTGGAAGACGATGCCGATCTCGCGCTCCTCGGGGGCGATGAAACGGGTGGTGTCGGCGATGACCTCGCCGCCGAGGCGGATGCTGCCCTCGCTCGGGCGTTCGAACCCGGCGGTGAGGCGCAGGAGCGTGGTCTTGCCGCAGCCCGAGGGGCCGAGCAGCGCCACGAACTCGCCCGAGCCGATCTCGGCGCTGACCCGGTCGAGCGCGGTCTGGCCGTCGAAGCGCTTAGTGAGACCGGAAAAACTCAGCTCTGCCACGGGATGACTCCTTTCGGGAAATGCCGCGCCCCGGCCTGCGCCGCAGCCATGAGCGCCACAATCAGGCAGACGATGGACATCGCCAGCGCCGCGGCCATGACGGTCTCGCCGCTGTCCTCGAGGTTGAAGATCACCACGCCCAGCGTCTCGGTGCCCGAAGACCAGAGCAAGGCAGAGACGGTGAGTTCGTTGACCGCGGTGAGGAAGACGAGGATCGCGCCTGCTGTTGCCGAGGGGGCGGCGAGCGGGAGCATGATTGCGCGCAGCCGCAGCCCGAGCCGCGCGCCGACGCTGGCTGCAGCCTCTTCCATCGCAGGGTCGAGCTGCGCGAGGCTCGATTGGATGGGGCGCAGCATGACCACGATGAAGCGGGCGAGATAGGCCATCAGGATGATCCAGATCGTGCCGTAGAGCGTCAGCTCGGTAAAGGGCAGGCGCATGAAGGTGAGGATACAGGCGATCGACAGGACCACGCCGGGCAGGGCGTAGGGCAGGTCGATCAGCCCGTCGAGCAGCCGGGTGACGGGCGAGGGGCGGCGCTCCATGAGCCATGCCAGCGGCAGACAGATCGCCATCAGGATCAGCGCCGCAGCCATCGCGAGGAACAGCGAGTTGGCATAGGCCCGGCGGGTGACCGGCTGCACGAAGAGCGCCTCGTGCCACGCGTTGAAGGTTGCGGTCTCAAGCGTGAGCGGCACGCCGTAGGCCGGGATCAGCGAGGTCGCAAGCAGCGCCAGCAGCGGCAGCAACAGGATCATCGCGAGGAAGGCCCAGAGCGCGATCTCGATCGGCAGGCGGGCGCGCCCGAGCGAGAAGGCCAGCGGCGTGCCCGAGAGGCCCACGAGGCCGAAGCCGCCGCGCGACAGGAAGAACCGCCCGGCGAGCACGCCGACGATGGCGAAAAGCCCGATCAGCAGCGACAGCACCGCCACCTCGGGCAGCACGCTCGGCCCGAGCCCCACGAGGCGCTGGTAGATCAGCGTCGGCAGGGTCGAGTAGCGAGCGGGGATGCCCAGCATCGCGGGAATGCCGAAATTGCCGAGCGCTGTGACGAAGGCCATGGCGGCCCCGGCGATCAGCGCCGGCATCGACAGAGGCAGCACCACCTGCGCCCACACCCGGAGCGTGCGGCCACCGCACATGCGCGCGGCCTCGACCAGCTCGGCGGGGATCATCCGCAGCCCGGCGCGCAGGGTGAGAAACACCAGCGAGGCGTGCTGGATGCCCAGCAGGAGAACGATGCCGCCGGGCGAATGCAGCGGCTGCGGGCTGCCGAGCGGCGGCGCGAGCCCGAGCATCTTTAGCAACACCGAGGAGGGGCCAGTCACCTGCATCCATGCCAGCGCGGTGATCTGCGGCGGGATCATCATCGGCACCATGAGGCAGAACACCAGCGCGCCCTTGCCACGGATGTCTGTCAGCGCCACGAGGAAGGCAAAGCCCGCCCCGACGAGGATCGAGATCAGCGTGCCACCTCCGGCGGTGACCAGCGAATGCACAAGCGCGGTGCGAGTGCTGTCTCGCTGCAGCACCGTGCTGAAGTGCTCGGTCGTCAGCCCATCGCCCATGCCCACGCCCTCGAGCAGCAGCCGCAGAACCGGGCCGAGCGCGATCAGCGCGACGGGCAGCAGGATCAACGGCAACAGCCGGTCCAGGGACCGGCTGCCGCCTCTTCGCAAACGGGTGGCGATCATTGAACGCCGAAGATCTCGGCAAAGCGGGCCTTGTTGGCGTCGGCATCGTCGAGCGCCTTGGCCGGGTTGAACGCCATCAGCTTGATCTCGTCGCGCGACGGGAAGCCCTCGGGGCTCGCCACGCCGTTGCGGGCCGGGATGTAGCCCATCTCGACCACCAGTTCCTGGCCTTCTTCGCTGAGCACGAAATCGACGAACTTCTGCGCCGCGTCCTTGTTGTCGCTGGCCTCGAGGATGGCGACCGGCTCGGTCACGTAGGAGACGCCCTCCTCGGGGAAGACGAACTCGACGGGCGAGCCTTCGGCCTTGGCGCGCAGCGCGAGGAAGTCGACCAGCACGCCATAGGGCTTCTCGCCGGCGGCCACGGCCTTGAAGGTGCCGCCATTGCCGCCCTCGGCGCGGGCGTTGTTGTCGGCCAGCGCCTGGTAGTAATCCCAGCCCAGACCGTCGGTCTCGGTCAGGGTGGCGAGGTGGATCAGCGCGGCGCCGGAATAGAGCGGCGAGGGCATGGCAACGAGATTGGCCATCTCGGGCGTGACGAGATCGGCCCAGGAGGTCGGCGCGGTCTCGGCACCGGTGTTGTAGACGATGCCGGTGGTGATCAGCTTGGTCGAGTAGTAATATCCCTCGGGGCTCATGAGCGCGGCGTCATAAGCCTCGGCTTCCGGCGAGTCGTAGGCGGCTAGCAGGCCCTGCTGCGCCATGCCCTCGAGCGTCACGGTGTCGGCGATCAGCAGCACGTCTGGCGAAGGGGCGCCGGCCTCGATCTCGGAGGTCAGGCGGGCCATCAGCTTGGTAGTGCCGTCGCGCACCCAGTCGACGGTGATGTCGGGGTTGGCGGCCATGAAGGCATCGACGGTTTGCTGGGCGTCCTGGTTAGGCTGAGAGGTGTAGAGGGTGAGGGTCTCGGCATTTGCCAGCGTCGGCAGGGCGAGGGCGCAGGCCGCGGCAAGAAGGGAACGGGTCATCGGGGTCTCCGGCAGGAATGAGTGCATCCGGCAGCCTGTCTTGCACGACCGCCGGTCGGCGCCCGTCTAGGCAACTCCGGTGACAGTCTAATGACGGCCCGCAAATTGCCCGATCCGTTGGGGTTTGCCGGTGTCGCCCCGGGATCGGTGGGCCGCGGCGGCCTCGGCGGAAGATTTCGCTCGGCGCAGGCGCGGTTCCGACTTTAAACTGTCAAGGTTCCCGAAGCATAAGGCGGCATGTTCGAAGACACCCCGATACGTCCGACGGTCCGCGTCGTGATCCGCAAGGGCCCGCGCGTGCTGGTGCAGGTGAAGCGCCGCGAAGGCGGCCCGCGCTATCTGACCCTGCCCGGCGGCCGGCAGGAGCCCGGCGAGACCATGGCCGACTGCGCCCTGCGCGAATGCCTCGAAGAGATCGGCATCGCCCCGGAGCTCGGCGGCGTGCTGCACGTGGCCGACGTGTTCCGCAATCGCGACGGAAGCCTGAGGCAGCTTTCCGAGATCCTCTTTGCCGGCAGTGTGCCGGACAGCTACGCCCCCCGGCTCGGCAGCCATCCCGACAAGCGGCAGGTGGCCACCGAATGGGTCGATCCCCTTGAGCAGGGCGCGCTCTTCCTGCCGCGCTACGATCTGGCGCTGACCGATCCCGATGCCCCCGTCTATCTCGGAGCCTTGCGCTGTGAAACGCCCTGACGCCGTCGAGGAGAACCTCTCCTTCCTCTTCGCCGAGCTCGACGGCCAGCTGGCGCGGCTGCTGGCCTATTTCGAGGCGCCGCGCCGCGAAACCGCCGAGGCGCTGATCGCGCGGGCAGGCTATTCGCAGAACCTCGCCTCGCGGGTGCGCAAGGCCTGCCTCGCCGGCATGATCCGCGGCAAGCCGAGCGCCGCGCGCGACCTTCGCCTGCAGGGCGTCGACACCATCGCCCGCAATCTCGACCTGATCTCGCGGCTGGCCCGGCGCGCCGTCCAGCACGCGGATCACATCGAGCGCCCGAAGCTGCTGCGCGCCGAGGCCTATCTCAAGCCGCTGGGGCGGGTGCGCAAGGCGGTGGCGCGCGCGCAGGAGGCGCGCCAGTCCGGCGACAGCCGCCTCGCGGTGCAGATCGGCGCCACGCGGGCCGAGCTCGGCACCTTCCACGACCAGCTCTTCCGCACCTACACGCGAGACATGCAGGGCTCGAAACAGGCCGACGATCTCGCCTACGGGCTGCTGACGCTGAACGAGATCACCCGCATGGGCGAGGCGCTCGAGACCATCGGCGAGGCGATCCTGTCGATCAATATCGGCCAGACCGTGCAGTTCGAGCGCTACTTCACCCTGCGCAGCGTGCTGGCCGGGGTCGGCAAGGACGATGACGACATCCGCCTGCAGCCGCTGGCCGAGACCCGCTCCGGCAGCGCGATCTCGAGCGTCACCATGCGCGCCGGCAATGGCCGCGCGGTGGATGCGGTGTTCAAGGATGGCGACCGGCGCAAGGTCAAGGAAGAGCGGGTCGGGGTGAAGAGCTGGAACTCGGTCTATCCCGGCCTCGCGCCCGAGATTCTCTCCTACGAGACGCGCGGCGACAGCGCGGCGCTGCTGATCGAGCATCTGCCCGGCAAGACCTTCGAGGACATCGTTCTGGGCGGCAGCGAGGCCGAGCTGGTAGAGGCGCAGGCGGCGCTGCACCGCACCGTGCGTGACATCTGGCGCCAGACGCTGACGCCCGAGCCCGCCGAGATGCGCGCCATGGAGCAGCTCGGCAGGCGGATGGGCGATGTCTACCGCCTGCACCCGAAATTCGACACCGGCACCCAGCGCCTCAACGGCACGAAGATCGAGAGCTTCGACGCGCTGGTCGCCGCCGCGGCGAAGCGCGAAGAGGCGCTGAGTGCGCCGTTCTCGGTCTATATCCACGGCGATTTCAACCTCGACAACGTGATCTATGAGGCGGGCGAGAAAAAGGTCCGCTTCATCGACCTGCACCGCTCGCGCTACATGGATTATGTGCAGGACGTCTCGGTCTTCATGGTCTCGAACTACCGGCTTCAGGTGCTCGACGCCGGCACCCGCGCGCGCATCGCCGCGGTCGCGGTTGAGATGCACGACATGGCCGCCAAGTTCGCCCGCCGCCAGAAGGACCCGGGCTTCGAATACCGCCTCGCGCTGGGTCTGGCGAGGAGCTTTGCCAGCTCGACGCGCTTCATCGTCGACAAGGACCACGCGCGCCGTATGATGCTGCGCGCCCGCTACATTCTCGAAACCGCGCTGGCCGTGCCCGAGGGCAAGGAGGCGCGGCTCAGGCTGCCCATAAGGATGCTGTTCAGTGACTGACAAGATCGGGGTGATCGGCACCCCCGGAAAATGGTCGACCGTGGCGCTGGCCGACGCGCTCGAGGCGCGCACCGGCTATCGGCAGGTGATCGACATGGCGCGGGTGACGCTGGACCTCGAGGCCGGCACGCTGCTCTGCGACGGCGTCGATCTCTGTGCCCTCGACGGGCTGGTGGTCAAGAAGGTGGCCGAGAGCTACAGCCCGGATGCGCTCGACCGGCTCGAGATGCTGCGCGTAGCCGAGGCGAAGGGTGTGAAGGTCTTCAGCCCCGCCACCGCGATCCTGCGGCTGATGGACCGGCTCGCCTGCACCGTGACGCTGAGCACCGCCGGCGCGCCGATGCCGCCCACCACCATCACCGAGGATGAAGACGCGGCGCGCGCGGCGCTGGCGCGCTACGGCGCGGCGGTGTTCAAGCCGCTGTTTTCCACCAAGGCGCGCGGCATGGTGCTGCTCGAGGCGGGCGCGGAGGATGCCGAGGCGCAGATCGCCGCCTTCAAGGCCGCGAACCCGGTGATGTATATCCAGAAGAAGGCCGATCTCTCGGGCCACGATCTCGGCATGGTCTTCCTCGGCGGCGAATACATCTGCACCTATGCGCGGGTGAGCCAGACCGACAGCTGGAACACCACGATCCACTCGGGCGGGAAATACGCGCCCTTCGAGCCCGACGCCGAGCTGATCGAGCTGGGCCGCCGCGCGCAGGCGCCTTTCGGGCTGACCTTCACCACCGTCGACATCGCGCTGACCCCGGAGGGCCCCATCGTCTTCGAGGTCTCGGCCTTCGGCGGCTATCGCGGCGCGCTCGAGGGCTGCGGCATCGACGCCGCGGCTCTGGTGGCGGATCACGTGCTTGGGGAACTGCGCGCATGAGCGGGGTCGCAGACGTTCTCGCGCAGTTCGATCTCGCGCCGGCAGAGGCGGCGGAGCCGTTCCACCTGAAGGTGGGGCCGGTGGGGCTCACGGTGCTTTGTCCGGGGGCGCTCCGGGCCGAGCTGGTCGCCTATTTCGACGACGCGCTGAGCGACACGCCCGGAGAGACGCGGGTGCACCTGCTGCCGGGGCAGGCGCTTGCCGCCGAGCCCGACTGGTCGGACTGGGCGCGCGAGACCGGCAAATCGGGCCGCAAGGACGCGGTGCAGGATCTCGCCGACGGCCGCCTGATCCGCAAGGTCCGCAGCGGCGTGACCTTCCTGCAGGCCCCGAGCGTCGCGCTGGCCTTCGGGCCGCTGGAGCAGAATGTCAGCACGGTGATCAACTTCATCAACACGCAGGTTCTGAACATCTGTCAGCGCGACGGCTGGCAGCTCTGCCACGCGGCGGCGGTGACCGGACATGGCAGGACGCTGGCGATCTCGGGCCTGTCGGGGGGCGGCAAGTCGACCTCGATCCTGCGGATGATGGATCTCGACGGCACCGCCTTCATTTCCAACGACCGGGTGCTGGTGAAAGCCGGGCGCCCGGCGCAGTGCTTGGGCATCCCCAAGCAGCCGCGCATCAACCCCGGCACCATCCTCGGCAACCCGCGCCTGCACGGGATGCTCTCCCCCGCGCGCCGCGCCGAGCTGGAGGCGATGCCCGCCGCCGCGCTCTGGGATCTGGAAGACAAGCACGACCTGATCGTGCGCGAGGTCTACGGCGCGGGCCGCGTCTGCTTCGCGGCGCCGCTCACGGATTTCTGGGTGCTGAACTGGGCCCGCGACGCGGCCGAGCCGACGCGGGTGGCGCAGGTCGATTTGCCCAGCCGGCCTGACCTGCTCGGCGCGATCATGAAGAGCCCGGGGCCTTTCTACCAGCATCCCGACGGGCATTTCGAGCCCAACGGAGCCTCGCCCGAACCGGGGCCCTACCTCGCCGCCCTCGAGGGGGTGCGGGTCTTCGAGGTTTCGGGGCGGGTCGATTTCGACGCGCTGGCGGAAGAGGGGCGCAGGCTCTTCGATGGCTGATCCCGCAACACCGCAGAGCTATCACGCGATCATCCGCCACGGCGCCTACCACCAGCGCAAGGGCGCGCCGTCGGCCCGTCAGCCCTATGCGCTGACCGATGAGGGTATGGCGCAGGCCGCTGCCTGTGGCGAGGAGCTCTCGGCGATGATCGCAGAGCACGGGCTGGCACTCGCGCCGGTGATCCACTGTTCGCACCAGTAGCGCGACTGGCAGACGGCCTCCATTATCGCCGGGCGGCTGCGCGCCCTCGGCCACGAGATCACGGAGATCCGCGAGACCGGCGCGCTGGCCGAACGCGGGCTGGGCTCTGCCGCCAACCTCACGGTCGACGAGATCGAGGCGGTGATGCGCGACGATCCGCGCTATGATCCGCCGCCCGAGGGCTGGAAATCCGACAGCGATTACTGCCTGCCGCTCGAGGGCGCCGAGAGTTTGATGATGGCCGGGGCGCGGGTCGCCGCGCATCTGCGGCAGAGCGCCGAGGCAGGGGCAGGGCGGCTGACGCTGCATGTCGGCCACGGCGCCTCGTTCCGGCATGGCTGCCATCACCTCGGCATCCTCGCGCGGGAAGATTTGCCCAGGCTCTCGATGTTCCACGCCCGCGCGTTACTTCTCTGTTACAGGGGCGATGATAGATGGTCCCGTTTCGCCGGAGCGTGGAAGATCAGACCCCCGAAAGAGGATCCGATCGACTAGCGCCCCGGACCGCGAGGAAAGGGCCGCCCGTTGGATCATCTCAGCCAGTCGACCGAGGCCGCAGCGCTGTTGCCGCCGGTGCACGATCCGCACGGCCATCTCGCCGACCTGCCGCGCGCGCTGTCGCCCTGGCTAGATGGCAAGGCGCCGCGTCCGATCTCCGAGTGCCTCGCGCGGGCGCGCGATCACGGTGGCTGGCACTGGCCCGAGCAGCCGGTGATCTTCGTTTCCGACGCCCATGCCGATGCCGAGGGCTTCCTGCGCTCTCTCGTGGCGGCAGGCGTGATCCAGCGCGATGGCGGTCATCTCATCCTCACTCAGTTCGGCCAGGCCGCGCGGATCATTGTCGGTGGCGATAGCCTCGACAAGGGGCCGAGCAATCTCGACTTGCTCGACGCGCTGGCGGCGCTGCGGGCCTCGGGGGCGCAGCTCGACCTGCTGGCGGGGAACCACGACCTGCGGATGCGCATGGCGGTCGATGCGGTGCGCGGCCGGCGCAGCGCCCTGCGCGAGCATCTCTTCGTGCGCATGGGGCGCAAGATCCTGCCTGCCTTGCGCGAGGTCTTCGACCGCTTCGTCACCGAGAGCGATCTTGCCGCGCTGCCAGACGAGACCGCCTGCGCGACCCGGCTGCTGCCTTCGAAGGGCTGGGCCAAGCGCTTTGCCAAGGCGGCGCGCGGCCAACTCTCTGCCAAGACGATCAAGAAAGAAATCGTCAAGCTCGACGAGAAACTGCAGAAGTTCGACCGCGAACGCGCCAAGGTGGGCATGAGCCACCGTGAGCTACTGGCGGCGGTGCTCAAATGCCATGACATCTTCTTCGTGCCGGGCGGCGCCTATGCGTGGTTCTACGACGAGATGGACGTGGTCACCCGCTGCGGCTCGCTGCTCTTCGTGCATGCCGGGCTCTGCGATGAGATGTGCCGTCTGATGGTGAGCGGCGGCCCGCCAGCGGTCAACGCGCGCTACCGGGCCGAGGCCGAGACGGCCTCGCTCGGCTTCTACTTCGGGCCGCTCGCCAATCTGGTGCGGACCAAATACCGTGCCTCGGATTGCACTCTGACGCAGGCCGGGGTTGATCTGCTGCACCGTGACGGCATCCACATGATTGTGCAGGGCCATGTCAACAACCACAGCGGCCAGCACCTGCGCGCCAAGCGGGGCCTGCTGCATCTCGAGGGCGACATCACGCTCGACCGCGCCTCGCGCCGGCTCGAGGGGCTCGACGGCATCGGCGCCGGGGCGACCTTGATCTTCCCGACCGGAGATGTGATCGGTCTCAGCCGTGACCACCCGACGGCAAAGCATTTTGCACCGGGCCGTTTTGTCTGACTCTGGAGGCCGTTCGCATGGGCAATTCGAAAACGCGGTTCAGGCACGAATCCCTGCAGGACGCCAAGACCGTCAAATCGCTGCTGTCGTCGCTGTCGAAGGGGTTTTCCAAGGGAGAGATACAGCTGAGTGACGATGACGATGAACTGGTGCTCGAGACCGGCGAGCTGATGAACCTGCGCATCAAGGCCGAGCGCGAGGACGGCCGCTGCGTCTTCAGTCTTCGGGTGACTTGGGCCGATCCGGCCGAACCATTGCATCCCAGAGGGACACCCCGCATCGAGAGCTGAGTAGGCTCGCCAAGTGGGGAGGCGCTGTGGTCGCGAGGCCCCGGGCAACGATGGCAGGCGGCCGCCTGTGAGAGATACGGCCAATGTCGAGAACGCAACTTGGACCGACATCATTGGCGCGCTAGAGCCGATCACGGTCCGGAGAGATCTTGACTTCGAGCCGGCACTCAACGCGGTCTACGACGCTCCCAAGATTGAGATCCTGAAACCTCGCGGCACCGTCTGCGAGGCGGAAATTTTGCGGGCTCGGCCTTATCGGCGACGTTTCGACAATCCTGACCGAGCGTGCCCAGACCTCGCGAATTTGGTCTTCGGCCAATCAGTCCCCCGGTCCGGCGCAGAAGCTCGCGCCAAGCCAGGGTAGTGCGCTGATTTCAGGAGCGAGTGACGCATGACTGCGTGCCTAAGGGAGGATTTGGTGTATCGAACCAGGCACCACGGCCCAGGAGACGGGGCTGTGCGCGTCCTTGTCGCGGCGTGGCTGAAGGAAGTCCTAGGCAGGGTGGGGGTATCCTTGTGGGGCATGCCGGGTCTCAGCGCGCGGCTTAGTCGGATCCTTGGACCTCGGGGCGCAGAGCCCAACTGCGGGCTCTGCTTTGATATATTTGCGCCTTCTCAGAGAAGGAGCGTGACGTCGTCGAAGCTCTCGAGGGTGCTGTTCGCGAAGCCCACGCTCACGGCGCCGTCGGTGAAAACCGTGTCGCGGCCGATCTTCGAGAACTGCGCGAGCGCCTCGCTGCGGCTCTGATAGCCGAACCCGGTGAGCTCGATGGTGTCCCACGGATCGATCTGCAGGACCCGGTCCCGCCCGTTGTCAGCGGCGTCGAAAACGAAGTGGTCCGCGCTGAAGCTGCCAAGCTGCAGGTCATCTCCTGCACCGCCATCGAAGGTGTCGCCTTCGACCGACCGCATGAAGGTCATGAAAGCGTCTTCGGTGTAGGGGGCGACTGCAGCGATCTGGGCACCGACGTCAGCTTAGCTGAGCGTTTAGGACGAGTTGTTCGTGCCTGCGATGGCAGCGTCGTCGTGGGTCCACTGGTAGCTTGGCCTGCCAAGACCGTCGGCGTCGGCAAGGGGGCGGTGTTGACGGCAAGCGTCTCACCCTGTTCGGGTGTGCCGGAGACGGAGATGCCCCCGGTGGGGCATCGTTGACGTTCTCGAAGAGTTGAGCGGCGCTTGTGACGTTCTCCTCAAGGCCCGCGCCGTCGGGGAATGTGTAGATGTAGTTTATCTTTTGGTCGACGTCGGCATCGCCGAGTTGAAATCTGGCAAATCTTCTTGTGCAGCTACGCGCCATCTGCGTGGGCAACAGTCAAGAACGTGCCCGCTACTCAAGTGCAAGCTGAGCAGAAGCGGAAGCGTAGGTCTGTTCGCGGCGCAAATAGACGCAGCCTTCGGGCAAGGACACTGCGGCTCCGCAGCCAGATCTCCGTTATTCCAACCGTCAGCGCGACCGCCGACACCTCTCGGTGCAAAATATGCTTTCCCAGCGGGCAAAGGTCGGTGATTATTGCCCAAAACGTGGCTCCACATAAGGTATGTGGCTGAGGGAGTCGGCAAGCCGATTGCGGTCGACGGGCTTGGGAACGTCAATCGAGACGTTCACTCTCTCAGACGGACACTGTTCAGACCAATAACGTTGGGACATGGGTATGCGGGTAAAGCTCTGGTCGATCCTCCTCATATGGTCGCTGCCGTTTGCCGCGTCGGCACAATCTCTCGATGACTTTCCGCTCGTTAGTGCGCTGCTGGAGCGAAAACTGGCAGGGCAACCTGAAGAACCTGAAATGCTTGGCGAATTGGCTGGAGTCTATTGGGTCATCAAGAATTTCAAATGCGAGGCAAGGGATTGGCCAGAGGATGTAGATCCTAAAAAAGCGGAGGAGCACCTTCTGGAAGCCTTTCAGGAGAATCCACAACTTTTGGCCTACCCCATCTTCATCGTGACGAATTCTGCACTGGCCGTCATGGCGGCCGTCCCCGTTCTTGGATGCGATAGCGAGCCGGTCCAGGCAATCTTTACACAGAGCATCCTGGCTTTGGGGGAATATAATCGGAGGGAAATCGAGGCCGGTAGCCTCGATATTCCCCTCGCTCAGGAACGATCCAGGAAAACTCAGATAGCGCATTATTTGAATAACGACACATTAAATCGCGCCTACGATGCTGCAGGTCTTGCGATAAACTATGCCTCCGACTTCAAACCCTTTCTGAACTGTTCGTATGGGCCGATGAACTCGCAAACAAATCGCGGTTTCGCGGCGTTCAAGTTTTGGAATGGCAAGATTTTTGCGTTCTCCCCTGAAGAGTTGGGCATGCTCGGGCAAAAGTCCGATTTTGTGGGAATGTCCTTGGCGGTCATCGATGAATGCCCTCAGACATATTCCGCTGCCGAGCGCCTTCTGGCGGAAAACGACAGAGTCTGCGCGAACTGCGAATTCGATTCAAAGATCATCAAAGTCGCCGAACGCAGGATGGCCCGTTTTAAGGAGGAGTATCAGAAAAGAAAGGAGGGCCAATAGGCCCCGCGATGCGTGGGTGCCGGTTGGGGCGTTGTTGCGGAACGCTGATGTCTGGAGGTTTTTGGAATCCATGTCGTTAGGTCGTGTTGACAAAAGGGATTCACATCAGGCTTTGAGCATGATTCAAGCTG